>CAZPZN010000051.1:0-13239 GCA_964590735.1 uncultured Tissierella sp. | reverse complement strand
CAAGAAAAAAGATGTATATATAGATGGAAGAGTTCAGACTATAGATGATATAAAGAGTACAAAAGCTAGTGGTAATGTAATTCAGTCTGGAATTAAAAGAGCTTCTAAAAAAGCTATAACTGCCCCAAATCTAATGTCAGAAATGGTTCTAGGATTAAAAGATGGTTTTGAAGTTATTCCAAAGGTTTTATCCTTGCTATGTTTCGTAGCTGTATCAGCTTTGATTGTTGCTGAAACTACTCCTGTATTCACTATAATGGGAAAAGCATTCGAGCCATTACTTAATATTCTACAGGTACCAAATGCAGCTATGATTGCACCATCTTTCCCTGTAGGCCTGGCAGAAATGTTCTTACCTGTACTACTAATTAAGAATAATATTGCTATTATAGAACCAGGTGCAAGATATTTAGTAACAGCAGTATCTATAGTACAAATAATATTCTTTGCTGAAACAGTAGTAGTTATGATGGCATCTAAGCTTCCATTAAAGTTATGGGAACTAGTAGTAGTATTCTTCCAAAGAACTATATTAGCAATAATATTTGGTGCAGCATTTATGCATATCATGTTTTAACCTAAAAATAAAATCCTCTGGATTTAGTAATCTCCAGAGGACTTTTTCTATTCTATGTTTTCTGTTTTAGGTTTTATTACAGGATTTGAATTCTTAAATTGATTTAGATTGATTTCATTTAGCAGTGTAAATCCAAGTATCATAAATCCTCCAATCACCTGTAAGATACTCATAGATTCTCCAAGTATTGCAACCGAAAGTATAATGGATACCAGTGGGTCTACATAGCTTAAAATAGCTGCCTCTTGACCCTTTAAATCTCTTACAGATGAAAAATATACACAATAGGTAAATCCTGTATGAAAGACCCCTAAGATCAGTAAATTAATTAAGCCTAATCTTGAAATCCCTAAAATATTAATACCAGTAGTTGCAACTACATAGGGTGTTAGTACAATTATTGCAGCTGTGAACTGTATAAGGGTCCTATCTATTCCAGTAACATTTTTAATCAATTTATTAAGAAATATGACCGTTGCATAAAGAGCTGCAGCCCCTAATCCATATAAGATTCCTATAGAAGTTGTAGTTGATCTTTCTAATCCTCCAGATCCAATGATTAAAACAAGACCTAAGGTTGCCATAATAAAGCATATTATTTGTTTAACCTTAAGTTTTTCCTTTAGAAAAACGCCACTCATAATAATTAAGAGCACTGGGGCAAAATAATAGCTTAGGGTTGCAAGGGATACAGTGGTGTATCTATAAGCTTGAAAAAGCAGTATCCAATTAAAGCCCATTATGGAACCCGATAGAAATAAAAGAGGCAAATCATTCTTAATTTCTGATAAAACTATCTTTTTCCCACTAAGTAGTTTATAGGCACCTATTGCTATGGCCCCTATTATTGCCCTGAATAATGAAATCTCACCTGTTGAAAGAGGGATATTCTTTACAAATAATGCAATGGTCCCAAATATTGCCATAGAAAGAATTACTTTAAGCTTTGGTCTCAATGAATTCACCCTTTTTTAGATTTTTTAAAATCTATTTTATCAGAAGTATAGCTTAATAGCAATTGATATTAGCCTAATTAGCCTATTATTCCATCCTCCCCCACTTCATCTCTTGGCCATCCTTATCATATCTTTTTCTTTTTGAGGTAATTTCTTCAATTTCTATCTTATATACATTAGTCCTTTTTAGGCCGGATTTAATAGCCATATTAAAATAGTCCATCTTAGACGGTGTATACTTTTGACAAACTAGGTCTAGTACTTTAATTCTCTCTTCTTCATCTTCAACTAAGACTACTGTTCCCTTAACTATAGCAGACTCAAATTCTGTTGTGAATACACTGCTAATGAGTAATCCCGCCTTGGATTCATCCCTTGCAATTTCATCCAAGTCCTCTTTAGAATAGAGCTCAGGGATATTTGTATAGCTCACAAAGGCTATGCTAACCTTAGGATTTTTATCAAATATCCTAACCTTTCTACCATCCTTAGCTGAATGAAAATACAAGTTATCTCCATCTCTTAATATGGAAAGGGGAAGGCCGTGGGGTTCATTATTTTCATCAACCATAGATACCACTCCAAAACTTGCCTTATCTATAACTTCAAAGGCAAACTCCTTGTCCATTTGTCTATCTTTTCTTCTCATATCTGCCATTTTTTGTTCCTCCCTTTATTCTACTTAAGCCACTTTCTAACTATTAAGTTAAACTCCTTGCCTAACAGGGGTTATTCCTTATCTAATATATTCAATATTAATTCCAAAAATCCTTCTTTTTCTAGTCTATTAGCAATAATATATTTGCTTGTATAATAGTATCTATAACCATATAATTGAGTAAAGAATCCTAAAAAGCGAGGTAAATTATGAAAATTAGAAAAAAGTCATTTCTAGCTCTAGCTCTTATTCTTATTTTATTATTCATATTTGGATTTAACTATATCAAAAGGGATAAGGTAATAAAATCCGGAAGTGATATCACTATGTTTATCGCTACGGATTCTCATTACTTTGATAAGAGCCTAAGTGATAATAGTAAAGGTTTTAGTGAATTTGCAGTAACCAGAGATGGAAAACAGCTCATCTACTCGGAAGAAATAATGGATGCCTTTGCAAATGATATTAAGACCAATGATCCAGACATCTTAATAGTCAGTGGAGATTTAACCAATAATGGGGAAAAACTAAATCATCTTGATCTATCTAAAAGATTTAAAAACATTAAAAAATCGGGAACAAGGGTTTATGTTATACCTGGCAACCACGATGTATTGAGTTTATGGTCGACTGGCTATAAGGATGGTTTACCTATTGCAGTTGAAAATATCAACCATGAGGATTTCAAGGAAATATATCAGGACTTTGGCTATAATGAAGCCATTTCCCATGACCTTAAGACCCAAAGCTATCTTGCTGCTCCTTCAGAAGATCTATGGCTTTTAATGTTGGATTCCAATAAGTATTTTAGTGAATACTCTATGCCTACAGGCAGTGGTTTTATCACAGATGAAACTATTGAATGGATTAAGGCCTCTAGTCACATGGCTGAGGAAGAGGGCGCTAAGATAATAGCTGTTATGCATCATCCCCTTATGCAGCATAGCCTTAGGAATGTTGATGGTACCATAATTAGTAACAGCCAAAATATAGTGGAATTATTTAAGGAACTGGATATTGAAATTACCTTTAGTGGGCATATTCACATACAAGATATTAAAACTGACGATATTGAAAACCCTAAGATTTATGACATTGTAAATAGTGCCCTTAGCGTTTATCCACATCAATACGGAGTATTGAATTACTCCCCTAATAGTGGCTATGTATATAGTAAGTTAAGAGTAGACGTTGAAAGATGGGCAAAAGAAGAGGGCTTAACCGATCCCAATCTTTTGGGTTTTAGTGAATATGCAGCAAGATCCTTTGGTAAAAGGCCTTATAATAGGGCTGTAGAAGATTTAAGCCAATTGGGTACTTATAGTGACTTAGAAATTGAAGATCTATCTCTCTTGGTAAGGGACATAAATTTAATGCACTTTGAAGGCACTTTATATTCATCTAAAAAAGATCTTATGGCTTCACCAATCTATAAGGAATTCATAAAGACTAAGTCAGAATCTCTATATGACTTTGTATATGGTATGGTTCATAGTGTAGATTTAGATTCTACCTATTTAAAGTTAGATAAATAACCACCTCGTTGCAATGGTGTGAAGTAATTTCTAGGCAATTACCTCTAATATTTAAAGAAGGATTTCAAAAAAAATAATAGAATACATGTAATAGGAAAAACTATAGTTCTAAAGGAGGAAAAGATGATAAATAAAGAACGACTATTAAAAACCTTTATGGAATATGTTCAAATTAGTAGTGAGTCTCTAAATGAAAGTGAAATGGTTAATAGGCTATTAAATGATTTTAAAGCACTTGGAATAGAAGCTTCTACGGACAATGCAGGTCAAGCCATAGGGTCAAATGGTAATAATATATATTGCTATATACCTGGCGCTTTAGATAAGGAAATTCTCCTATTTAGTTCACATATGGATACGGTAAAACCAGGAATAGGTATAGAACCAATCGTTGAAGATGGCTATGTTAAAAGCAAAGGAAATACCATACTTGGTGGAGATAATAAGGCTGGGGTTACAGCTGTAATTGAGGCCCTAAGAAGTATTAAGGAAAACAATATTCCACATAGACCAATGGAAGTGGTTTTCACCATATGTGAAGAGTCTGGATTGTTGGGAGCCAAAAATCTAGATTATTCTAAGATTAAATCTAAAAAGGCCATAGTACTTGATACTGGAGGTAATGTGGGTAAAATAGCTATTCAAGCCCCATCCCAGGCAAATATTACAGCTAAAATCATAGGAAAGCCAGCCCATGCAGGAAATTCACCAGAGCAAGGCATAAGTGCAATTATGGTAGGTGCAGAGGCCGTTACTAATATGAAACTCTTAAGAATAGATGAGGAAACAACTGCCAATATCGGTACCTTTAAAGCTGATGGAGCAACTAATATAGTCTCCCCTGAGGTATTATTCGAGGCAGAAGCCAGAAGCTTGAACCAGGATAAATTAGATAAGCAAGTTGATCATATGGTTAAATGTTTATTGGACACAGCTGAAAAATATGGTGCAAAGCTAGAGTACCATGTTGATGTTAACTATCAAGCATTCAAAGTAGATGAGGATAATGAATTAATTATTGAAGTCGAAAAAGCATGTAAAAAGCTTGGACACCAGGTTAGTAAGGTGGCTGTAGGTGGAGGTAGTGACGCTAATGTATTTAACAATAATGGTATAGATGCTATAAACATAGGAAATGGTACAGAATTAGTCCATACAACTGATGAAAGATTAAATATTGGGGAGTTTGAGAAACTAACAGACTTGGTATATGAATTAATGACAAATTAATCTACATTTTAAAAGCATAGAAGAAATTGCATTGCAATTTCTTCTTTTTCATACTTCCATATAATTCATCGATTTTTGAGTCATGATAAAATACTTGCAATTCCAGATTGTCTTAGCCTAGTTTCTAACCTATCTATAGACATTCTGAGTTTCTTTAAGCTACGCAACTATCATAAGTAATGTTATTAAGAAGCCAACTCCAAAGGCATGTAAGAGACCTTTATTAGACACAGGCTGAATCAACTTTTCTTTCAAATACAAATTCATAATAACCAATAGTCCCGTAACCAACAGTTGGTGGTGTTAATACCTGCATTAACTCCATCCTTCCTTGGCATAATCGCTTACTATAGCTTGATAATCTTCTTTTGGTTCTAATTTAAAGGTTCTAAATTCTACTTTAACGAACTTGTATTCATACATGTTAATACCCCTTTCACTAATAGAATCCATTCTACTAAACCTACTTCTTTTCATCTAAAAATATTGTAATTGCTACTTATCTAATACTATTTACCCTTTTGCAATACTATTTATATTAATAATAAAAAATTGATCAAAAAAGGAGCACTCATGAGGTTATGATATGAGCGCTCCTTAATTACTTATTCACTGTCTATATCTCTCTACGATTGTCCATTGCTTTTGCTAAGGTTACTTCGTCGAAGTACTGTAAATCCCCTCCTACAGGGATTCCATGGGCTATTCTTGTAACTTTTATGCCCATTGGCTTGATAAGTCTTGATAAATAAAGGGCTGTGGCCTCTCCTTCAACTGTAGGATTTGTGGCAATAATTACTTCCTTGACTACATCGTCTGACAGCCTATTTAAAAGCTCTCTTACTTTTATATCTGCAGGTCCTACATTATCCATTGGAGAAATAACCCCATGGAGGATATGATATTGACCCTTATATTCTTTTGATCTTTCCATAGCTATTTTGTCCTTTGCCCCTTCAACTACACATATCATAGATTGATCTCTGTGTTGATCCTGGCACAAGTGGCAAGGGTCTTCATCGGTTAGATCACAACATGTGGTGCAAAGCTTTATTTTGGATTTTGCATCGGTTATAGAGCGGGATAAGAGCTCTGCATCCACATCATCCATTTCAAGCACATAAAAGGCAAGACGTTGAGCAGTTTTCCTACCAATGCCTGGTAATTTAGAAAACTGCTCAATAAGATTTGCTATGGGCAGTGCATAATAATCCATTTAGCTGCCCCCTATTAAAGTCCTGGAATATTTAATCCTCCAGTTACCTTTTTCATTCCTTCATTCATCATGTTTTCAGCACTTCTAAGTGCTTCATTTACTGCAGCCATTACTAGGTCTTGAAGCATTTCAACATCTTCTGGGTCTACTACTGATTCTTCTATTGCAATACTTAAAACTTCTCTCTTACCATTGCAGACTACTTTTACTGCTCCACCGCCTGCACTTGCTTCGACTTCCTTTACTTCAAGCTCTCCCTGAAGATTCTCCATTTGCTTTTGCATCTTTTGCATCTGTTTCATCATATTATTCATATTTCCGCCCATTCCTGGGAATCCGCCTTTTGCCATTATATAATTCTCCCTTCTAAAAATATTTAAAGCCTAAAGCTTATTTTATTTCTACATTTTCCTCTCCAAAGAATTCTATTACATTTTTTATGACTTCTTCTTTTTCATCTTTTTTTTCTTCATTAAGGAGCTTACTTGGCAATTCTGCCTTCATGTAAAAATGTATTGAAATATTTCTATTAAAATATTTTGACACTATACCTTCAACAAATTCTTTATTTTGCTGGGCACTAACAGCTTCTTTATGAAAGCCAAATCCATCATCATAGCCTATGGTTAATAAATCATTTTCATAAGAGATAAGCTGTCCTTCCATTATTAATGCATAGATATTTATCTTTTTAGACTTGATATTTTGCAGTATCTTAGGCCATTCACTATCGATTCTTTCAAATGTAAGAGTATATCCATCTGGTGGAGCAACATCAATATTCTCATTGCTAATATCTGTTGACTGATCAGAAATCTTATTTTTATCTTCTTGCTTTTCAGCCTTATTTACTACTAGCTTTTCTTCCACAGACTTATGTCCTAGTGGTTTTTGACTAGGAGTAATCTTTGGTGATGGATTTTCCATACTATATGAAGGCCTTTGTTGTGATGGCATGAAATTCTTATTTTGCTTTCCAGGAATCATACCTTCCTCAAGCCTTTTGATCCTTTCTCCTAAGGAAAGTTCTTCCTCTATGGAAACCAGCTTTATAGTCGCCATTTCAAGGATAATCCTTGGCTGAGTTGACCACTTAGCTTGACTTTCCGCATGAGATAAAATATCTAGTGCTTTTAATATATATTCTAAACTCATTCCCTTGGATTGGTCAATATAATCCCCTACATCCTCAGTTTCAATTAGTTCATTAGGATTCTTGGAGGACTTTGCTATCATCAAATCCCTATAATGCCTTATCAAGTCTTTGATGAATTGATTTATATCCTTACCATTTTGAACTATATCATCAATAGCAAACAATGTTTCTTGTAGGTCCTTATTATTAATATTATTAACCATGTCAAAGATTATATATTTATTTGCCATGCCTAATATATTAGTTGCATCTTCATAGCTAATTTTTTCATTATTAAAGGATATACATTGATCTAATAGACTAAGAGCATCTCTCATAGCTCCGTCTGAATTCCTAGCAATAAGACTTAATACCCTATCTTCTATCTCAACATTTAGACCACCTGTTATATTCTTCATATTTAATACTATATCCTTGTTTGTTATCCTTTTAAAATCGAACCTCTGACACCTTGAAAGAATGGTCTGAGGCAATCTTTCAGGCTCTGTAGTTGCAAGAATAAATATTAAATGCTTTGGAGGCTCCTCTAGTGTCTTTAATAGGGCATTAAATGCTCCTTTAGAAAGCATATGTACCTCGTCTATTATATAGACTTTGAATCTAGCCCTTGACGGAGGATAGATTACCTTCTCTTTTAAGTCCCTTACATCATCAACACTGTTGTTGCTGGCAGCATCCATTTCTATAACATCCATTAGGCTTTCATCCAATATGCCCTTGCAGATTTCGCATTCATTACATGGGTTTCCATCTTGAGGATTCAGACAGTTTACAGCTCTTGAAAGGATCTTTGCCGCTGAAGTCTTTCCAGTTCCCCTTGTTCCGGAAAATAAATAGGCATGACCAATGTTTCCCTTAAGAACTTGCTGCCTAAGGGTCCTAGTTATATGCTCTTGACCAAGGACCTCATCAAAGGTCTTAGGCCTATATTGTCTATATAATGCCTGATACATTCTCTCACCCACAATTTTTCAGTCTATAGTTTAATTATAACAGAAAGACCCCTAAATTTCATCAATTAAATAGGACCCTCTCAGGTCCTATTTATTACATTTCCTTTTTAATCAAGTTTTCTACTTCCCCATCTTCAGGAAATCTATCTAGATCCTTCTTTGAGAAAATATTTTTTCCGTCCAATTCTACTTCAAAGACTCCTCCTGTTGATGGTACTATTTTTACCTCATCTATATCGTTCTTATGCTCATTCAATAGGTTTTCTGCAAGAGCAACTGCTCTAGATACATAACCTCAAGAAGTACAATATTCTATTCTAATAACTTTCATTGCAATTCCTCCTAAAATCTTGGTATATTAATTATACCCTTATGTATATAAATTAATCTATAGGAGGGTAGCTTGTTATAGATTAAACTAATGTTAAACAAATCACACTCTAATAAATTTCATTAATAGGCAATCTATATTTTTCCAGCTTGACAAATGTGGCTATTTATCCTATAATATATTTCTGTAGTGCAATTAATCACGGAGAGGTGGTTGAGTGGTCGAAGGCGCTCGCCTGGAAAGCGGGTAGACGTGAAAGCGTCTCGAGGGTTCGAATCCCTCTCTCTCCGCCATTAGAAAATTTTGCCGTGCTAGATGGGGAGGTAGCGGTGCCCTATAACCTGCAATCCGCTACAGCAGGATTGAATTCCCGGTTTAGGTATCTCTATTGTGAGGTCTGCCCTAGATAAGTGGCGTTGACGGTTGGGTCCTGCGCAACGGAAACTCATGAACCTCGTCAGATCCGGAAGGAAGCAGCGATAAGTGAAACTTTTCGTGTGCCGCGGGGAAGCCTGGCCCGAGTTAACTGTTTAGGTAACGCTCGGAATAGGATTTCGATGCTGGGTGCACGGCTACATATCAAAAGACTTGTTCATATGAACAAGTCTTTTTTCATATCTGTTTATTGTCATCCCAAGCTAGTCAAAGGAACAAAGGGAACCGTCCCTTTTGGTTATTTCTTGCTAAATTTTAGTTCTCCATTTTCTGAGTCGATTGAAAGAATTTCCTTATCCTTTAAATCTCCTTTAATTAGCATCCTACCTATATTGGTCTCTATTTCCTTTTGAATATATCTCTTCACTGGTCTTGCACCGTATTGGCTTGAATATGACCTATCTAAGATTAATTCCTTTGCAGCATCTGTAACCTCTATTTCTATTTGTCTATCTACAAGCTTAAATCTTAAATCATCTATTTGAATATCTATAATCTTGAAGATTTCATTCCTTTGTAGTGGCTTAAACATTACTATTTCATCAACACGGTTTAAGAATTCAGGTCTGAAGGTTCTTTTCATTTCATTCATAACCATTTCCCTAGCTTCTTCATCTATACTACCGTCTGGATTTACTCCATCAAGTAGATAGCTAGAGCCTATATTTGATGTCATAATTATAATAGTATTCTTGAAGTCCACTAGTCTGCCTTGATTGTCTGTAAGTCTTCCATCGTCAAGTACTTGAAGAAGGATATTAAACACATCAGGGTGAGCCTTTTCGATTTCATCAAATAGAATTACAGAATATGGTTTTCTTCTAACAGCTTCAGTAAGCTGGCCTCCTTCATCATATCCAACATATCCTGGAGGTGCACCAATAAGCCTTGATACAGCATGCTTCTCCATATATTCACTCATATCAATTCTAATTAGATTTCTCTCGTCATCAAATAGAGTTTCAGTAAGAGCTTTGGATAATTCAGTCTTTCCTACTCCAGTTGGTCCTAAAAATATAAAGCTTCCCACTGGCCTATTCATCTGCTTCATTCCAGACCTTGCACGAATTACTGCATCTACTACGGCTTCCACTGCCTCATCTTGTCCAATTACCCTTTTATGGAGTATATTATCTAGATTTAATAGTTTCTCCCTTTCTGTTGATACAAGCTTGGTTACTGGAATCCCAGTCCATTTGGCTACTACTTCTGCAATTTCCTCTTCCCTTACTTCTTCCTTAAGCATTCTTTCATCTGATTGATTTCTTTCATTGGCCTCTTCTAGTTGCTTTTGAAGATCGACTAAGGTGCCATATTTAAGTTGTGACAGCTTTTCAAGGTCATATCTTCTCTCAGCTTCTTCAATTTGTCTTTTTACGCTATCAATTTCCTCTTTTATATCCTTAACTTTGGTAATGCTCTTCTTTTCATCTTCCCACTGAGCTTTAAGAATATCTAATTTTTCCTTGTTCTCTGAAAGTTCTTTTTCAAGTCTTGATAGTCTTTGTATAGATGCGTCATCTGTTTCCTTCTTTAAAGCTTGCTTTTCAATTTCCAGTTGAAGAACTCGCCTTCTGATTTCATCCACCTCAACAGGCATACTATCTATTTCTGTCCTTATCATAGCAGAAGCTTCATCCATTAAATCTATTGCCTTATCTGGTAGAAATCTGTCGCTTATATACCTATCAGAAAGAGTTGCAGCTGCTATTAGTGCTCCGTCGGATATCCTTATTCCATGGTGGATTTCATATCTTTCTTTTAACCCTCTCAAAATGGATATGGTATCTTCCACAGTTGGCTCTGTAACCATTACCTTTTGGAATCTTCTCTCTAGGGCTGCATCCTTTTCTATATACTTTCTATATTCATCTAGAGTTGTTGCTCCAATTGCATGAAGATCTCCACGGGCAAGCATAGGCTTTAACAAATTGGATGCATCCATACTGCCTTCTGTTTTTCCTGCACCTACTATGTTATGAATCTCATCTATAAAGAGGATTATTTGACCTTCTGATTTTTGAATCTCAGACAATACCGCCTTTAGTCTTTCTTCAAATTCTCCTCTGTATTTTGCACCAGCAATTAATGATCCCATGTCTAGGGAAAAGATGGTCTTATCCTTCAATCCCTCTGGTACATCTCCATTAACTATTCTCTGAGCTAATCCTTCAGCTATGGCAGTCTTACCTACCCCTGGCTCACCAATAAGCACAGGGTTGTTTTTAGTCCTTCTGGACAATATCCTAATAACATTTCTTATCTCAGAATCTCTACCTATAACAGGGTCGATTTTTCCTGACCTAGCTTCCTCCACCAAATCCTTTCCAAATCTAGTTAATGCCTCATAAGTGGATTCAGGATTGTCTGATCTAATATTTTGATTTCCCCTAATTTTCTTTAATGCCTCTAAAAATCTCTGTAGATTAATATTATATTTTTTAAATATCTTCTCCGAGACTGTACCTTTTTGCTTTAAAAGGGACATGTAAATATGCTCAACACTTACATATTCATCTCCAAATTTCTTTGCCTCATCCTCTGCATCTAATAGAAGCTTAGAATAGGTCCTAGAAGGATAGATACTTCCTCCCGATTGCTTAGGAAGCTTTTCTACTTCTCTTTCTACATCGCTTCTTACTAAATCCTTGTTTTCTCCCATATAGGATATAATCTTCGGTATCAAGCCATCCTCTTGGCTTATTAAACTATAATGAATATGGATTTCTTCAACTTGAGGATTTCCATTTCTCATAGCCTCTTCTTGGGAGGATTGTACTGCTTCCAAACTCTTTTGGGTAAATTTATTTAAATCCATATCAAAACCTCCTTTAAAAATCAATGAATAGTTATTAGTCTAGCCTTCGATGTTATTAATGCATTTGATAATGGAAATTTCATGGCAGATACCGTGCGCGGATTTCTATTATCAATATTCAACCTAGTTTTCCCTTGGGTTATATGTGGATATTTCACTTAATTGTTCATATAAGCTTTCTTCTTCATCTGACAATTCCGGTGGATTTACTATATTTATCTCAACATATAAATCTCCTCTGTTTTCCTTCATATCAACATAGCCTTTATTAGGTATCCTTATTTTTTTACCAGAGCTAATTCCCTTTGGTATATTTATCTTAATCTTTCCATCTAAAGTAGGAATGACAATTTTAGCTCCTAAGGCAGCTTCCCAAGGGAGTAAATTTGTCTTTGATATAATATCTAAATTATCCAATCTATTTTTGCCATCATCTATTAAGTTTATTTTAAATATAATATCACCTTGGATTCCCCATTTTTCTCCCTTAACCCTTAATTTTTTCCCGGGAAATATTCCTTTAGGGATTTTAACAGACAATCTTTTTACCTCTCCACCAAAATTCAAGCTTACTTCTTTTGTGTTACCCTTAAAGCCTTCCTCTAATGTAATAGATAGGTCTGATTCATAGCTTTGTCTTTGAGGCTCAGCCCTTCTTCCACCACCAAATAAATCATTTATGTTAAATCCTCTACTGCCGCCTCTACTACCAGCTCCACTACCTCCAAAGAACATGTTGAAGAAATCACTAAAGTCTCCAGATCCATCAGAGGAGTAGCTATATCCATATTGTGATGGATCAAAGTTCATGCCACCAGAAAAATCATAAGAGCTTCCAAAGGTATCATACTGCTTCTTCTTTTCCTCATCTCCAATCACTTCATAAGCCTCATTTATCTCTTTAAATTTCTCTTGAGCCTTGTTATCATTGGGATTTAAGTCTGGGTGATATTTCTTTGCTAGCCTTCTATATGATTTTTTTATGTCATTTTGACTTGTATTCTTATCTACTTCTAATATTTTGTAATAATCTTTATATTCCATTAAACCATCTCCAATAAAGGGAAAATATTTTTGACCTTCTTTGACCTTTAATTTATTATATACCTTTATAATTTAAAAATCAATAATTTCAGGAAGATTTTGACTTCCTATTTTCCTTGACTATTTTCCTTGTTTTCTTGCTTATGATACATTACAATCAATTTGTCTAATTCTTGGCTTAGCTTAAGTACATATTCATCATCAGGTGACATGGTTTCCAATGACTTATTAAGTTTATCTCTTATCTCTTCAATTCTCTTCTTTAGCATGGATGCCCTGCCCTCCTTAATATGAATATTTTTTATAGTATACCCAGAACAAAAACATTTC
>CAZPZN010000050.1:8034-13553 GCA_964590735.1 uncultured Tissierella sp. | reverse complement strand
CCAGGAGGCAACCAGCTCTCTACATCTAGAAGAGAAAAAGACGAATTTGAAATTCTAAGTGGTTACTTTAACAATAAGACTACGGGAACTCCCTTGTCCATGATTATAAGAAATACCGATACAAGGTCTAAGGATTATTCTAGAAGTAAGGATTTGGCACGTCCCGGACATGCAGATCATACAGGAGATATTAGGTACTTTGGTCATAATGATTATAGAGGAGGCGGCCACTTCTCAGGAAGAATTACAGCTCCAATAGTATTTGCAGGTGCCATTGCAAAGCAGATTCTAAGGAGAAAGAATATATATGTAGGAAGCCATATAAAATCCATAGGAGACATTGAGGAGGATTACTTCCATAGTCAAAAGCTAAGTCCTGCTCTAATTGAGGAATTGAGAAAGAAGACATTCCCTGTCTTGGATTATAAAAAGGGCCAGCTGATGGAAAAAGCCATTCTAAAGGCTAAAGAGGATGAGGATTCCATAGGGGGAGTGTTAGAGGTTGCTGTAGTTAATCCACCTCCAGGTCTTGGAAGTCCATTTTTCGAATCCGTGGAAAGCAACCTTGCCCATATGATATTTTCTATACCAGCCACCAAGGGTATAGAATTTGGTGCAGGATTTAACATTACTAAAATGAGAGGGTCTCAAGCTAACGATGAGTACTTTATGGATGGTCATAAGGTAAATGCCTATTCAAATAACAATGGAGGCATCATAGGAGGAATCACAAATGGATTGCCAATAATTTTTAGGGTGGGCATTAAACCTCCAGCATCCATTGGAAAAAAACAGAGAACTATTGATATAGTAAAGAAGGAAAATACAGAGATTGAAGTAGTAGGAAGACATGATCCATGTATAGTTGTAAGGGCAACCCCTGTAATAGAGGCTGCTACAGCACTAGTAATACTAGATCAACTCTTGGAGGTGAAGACTGATCATGACCTATTTAGAAGACCTTAGGGTAGAAATAGATAAGATAGATAAAGAACTGGTAGAGCTCTTTGAAAAGAGGATGGAAATAGTCACAGAGGTTGCGAAATATAAGATTGAAAACAAGCTCCCTGTATTAAACAGCTCAAGAGAAGCGGAAGTAATCAAGAAAAACACAGACTATCTTAAGAATAAAGACTTGGAGTACTATTTAAAGGACTTCTTCATTAAATTAATGGACCTTAGTAAGAACTACCAAAGCCAACAAATAGAAAAGGGCCTTAAAGAAAATCGAGAGTAGGTCCTGTTTCTTCTAGGGTTATTACAAAAATTCATGAGGAGTCTGGTGGTTGAAAATGACTATCAAAGTACTATATAATGAAGCTAAGACATAGGCCATGATGGGAGGTAATATGATGAAGGGACTGGGAACATCTCCTGGAATAGCAATTGGTAAAGCATTTATCCTAAAATCAGCAGACTTAAATATTGAAAATGTTTATATAGAGGATGTAGATAGTGAGATATCTAGATTAGATAAAGCCATTGAAGAGATCAAAAAGGAAATTCAAAAACTGTATGCTGAATCCTTAGAATGCATGGGCAAGGCTAATGCAGAAATTTTCAAGGCTCATACTATGATTTTGGAAGACCCTGAATTCTACAAAGCAACAACTGAAAAGATTATAGATGAGAAAGTAAATTGTGAATGGGCAACAAGAGTGACTGCAGATTATTTTATATCTTTATTCGATGGAATTGAAGATGAATACTTAAAGGAGAGAGTATCGGATATTAAAAATGTAACCACTAGCCTTTTGAAAAAATTATTAGGCATTGAAGATATAGATTTATCTAAAATCCATAAGGATACCATAATTATAGCTGAAGATCTGACTCCTACGGATACAATACAGATGAATCGGGACAATGTATCAGGGTTTATAACTAAGCTAGGTGGGAAAACATCCCACACTTCAATAATAGCAAGGCTCTTTGAAATACCAGCCATAATTGGAGTAAATAATCTATTTGATATAGCTAAAAATGGGGATATAATTGCTATTGATGGAGGAAGCGGGGAATTTATAGTAAACCCTAGCCAAGAAGAAATTCAAATTTTCGAAAAGAGACTAGCTATAAAAAATCTTGAAAAAGAGAAACGCTTATCTATGAAAAATAAGGAATCCATCTCATTAGATGGCTACAAGGTTGAACTTGCTGGTAACATCGGCTCTGTTAAGGAAATAGAACATGTACAAGCTAATGATGGGGAAGGTGTAGGCTTATTTAGAACTGAATTCCTTTTTATGGACAAAGTCAGCTGTCCAACAGAGGAAGATCAGTTTCTGGCATACAAGGAAGCAGCAGAAAGGTTAGAAGGAAAACCCCTAATTATTAGAACCCTGGATATTGGAGGAGACAAGGACCTATTCTATCTAAAACTTCCTAAGGAATTGAATCCTTTTCTAGGATATAGGGCGATTAGACTTTGTCTAGATCAGGAGGATATGTTTAGACTTCAGCTAAGAGCCATCTTAAGAGCAAGTGCTTATGGGAATGTAAAAGTAATGTTTCCAATGATATCTAACATTAAGGAAATAAGAGAAACTAAAGCCTTGATAAAGAGTATTAAAATGGGACTTAGAGAAGATAATATTCCATTTAATGAAGATATGGAAATTGGCATAATGGTAGAGGTCCCAGCAGTTGCTGTTCAGTCTAGGAGATTTGCTAAAGAAGTGGACTTCTTTTCTATTGGGACCAATGATTTGATACAATATACCCTGGCAGTAGATAGAGGCAATCAACATATATCTGACCTCTACAACCAATATCATCCAGCAGTATTAAATCTTATCAATACCACAATTGAAAATGCACATATGGAAGGTATCTGGGTAGGAATGTGTGGAGAGGCAGCAGGAGATGAAAAGCTTATTCCGCTTTTATTGGCCATGGGCATAGATGAATTAAGTATGAGCCCATCTTCCATACTGAAGGCAAGATATATAATAAGAAATACCTCTAAGGAGGCAGTAGAAAATCATCTAGATACAATTCTTAACTTAGCAACAGGTGAAGAAGTTGAGGAGTATTTGGATAAAAATAAAGCTTTACTAGGAAAAAATCCCTAAACCTACTCTCTTAATCCACATGGAGGCAACGCTTACTGCCATAGTACTTTTTAATGGGATGAAATCAATAAATTATTAACTAAAGGAGCTAAAATATGAACTAAAATGAAGATGAAGAATTAGATTATCTAGAGCCCATCGAAATTGCTGAAGGAATCTATTGGGTGGGCTTTGCAGATAACAATTCTGGTTTACATTGTAATCCATATTTGATTGTAGAAGGAGACGAAGCAGTTCTTATGGATGGAGGCAGTAGGGGTGATTTTTCTACTGTTATGTTAAAGATTCTAAGGGTTGGGATTGATCCAAAGAATATAAACAGACTGATTTATCAACACTTCGATCCCGACTTATGTGGCAATATTCCTCATTTAGAGGCTATAATAGATAATCCTGAATTAAGGATTTTGTCTCATACGCATAACAATATGTTTATAAATTATTACTCAACTCTAACACCTAAAATTAACATTGAAGATATAGGCTATACATATGAATTTTCCAGTGGCAGACGACTAGAATTTATTTTAACCCCCTATTCTCATGCACCAGGTAGCTTTATAACCCTTGATACTAAGACCAATACTCTTTTTACAAGTGATATATTTGGAGGTTACGATATCAATTGGAATCTATATAGCAATTTACCGGAAGAATGTCATACTTGTAGTCCAGAAGAGTATTGTAATTTCTTTAAAAATAAATGTCGTTTACATGGAGTTATAGATTTTCATAGAAAAAATATGAACTCAGCAAAGGCATTAAGATATGCTCTAGACCAAATAGAAAAGGTAAATCCTAGTCTGGTAGCACCACAACATGGAAGTTTAATAGATACAAAGAGAGACCTAACAACTATTATTAATAGGTTAAGGGAAGAAGAAAATATTGGCTTCGATCATTTCATGCAGGTGTATAAGAAATGAATATGAATGTAGAAATAATACTAGCGGAAAAAGAAAGTAATATTGAAATCAAAAGAAATGAGAAGTATATTAAACTTCAACTCGACAAGTTCGCAGATCAAATAGATGCTCATATTCAAAATAAATTAATGACTAGATTAATGCTTAAATATTCGGAGTTATCCAAGAGTTTTGAAGAGAAAAATCAACTCTTGATGGAAAATCAAAAGATTCTTGAAAGGTATAATAACCAGCTACAAGATCTGGTAGATGAGAAGGTAAAAGAAGTATCGGAATCTCAGATGGCGACTTTATTTGCCCTTGTAAAGCTAGCTGAGTCCCGTGATGATGATACGGGAGCTCATGTAGAAAGAACAGCAGGACTATGTAAACTAATGGCTATATATCTAAAAGATGAATCTAAATATGCAGCTAGCATAGATGATAAATATATTGATGATATCTATAAAGCAAGCCCCTTACATGATATTGGCAAGGTAGGCATACCAGATAATATTCTACTTAAGAAAGGGAAGTTGACTGAGGAAGAATTTAAAATTATGAAGACCCATGTGGAAATTGGCTACAATACCCTACTTGAGGTTCAACAGAAGTATAAGGGCAATAGCTTCTTAAAAATGGGCATGGACATCACCAAGTATCATCATGAGAAATGGGATGGTTCAGGATACCCCCAAGGATTAGCAGGTGAAGATATTCCGCTTCCAGGAAGGATAATGGCAATAGTGGATGTATATGATGCCTTGCGGTCAAAACGTGTTTATAAAGAAGCCTTTTCTCCTGAAAAGTCTTGCAAAATAATTAAAGAAGCTAGTGGAAAGCATTTTGACCCTTTATTAGTAGAAATGTTTATAAAGAATCAAACTCAATTTGAAAAGGTCCATAATGATTTAGGCGATTAAAAAAATAGGTAGGGCTAACACTACCTATTGCTATGTGTGCATATATCCAGTGGATTATGAAGTTGCACACTCTAGTATTAATGCAATATATTAATTTCAAAGTCTTTTATTCTTTTTAATGAATATATTTATACAGCTAGGAAGGGGACAGAATAATGAACAAATTTAAAGAAGTTATTAAGAAGTTGCTTTTACCTTTAATACTTATAATTGCATTAGCGCTTACAGGATGCGGTGATATTGGTGACCATGAAGCAGAAGCAATTGATAGTGGAATAGTTGTAGAGGAAGACAAGGGTTATTTAAGGGTTCACTTTATTGATGTAGGTCAGGCAGATTCAATACTTATTCAGCAAATCAATAGGGATAGAATAAATAATATGCTTATAGATGCAGGAAAGAATGGGGATGGTAATTATTTAGTTAATTATCTAAAGGCACAAGGCATTAGCAATTTAGATTATGTAGTAGGTACACATCCACATGAGGATCACATTGGTGGCTTAGATGATATTATAAATAACTTTAATATATCAAAAGTTCTAATGCCTAAAGTAACAAATACAACCCAGACTTTTCAGGATCTAGTAACAGCCATAAAAAATAAGAATTTGAAG
>CAZPZN010000050.1:0-8024 GCA_964590735.1 uncultured Tissierella sp. | reverse complement strand
AAATGTAGGGGATGAATATAGCTTAGGAGACGCAAAATGGGTTGTGTTAGCACCTAATAATACAGAGTATCAAAGCTTTAATAATTATTCAGTTGTTACACGATTAGTTTTTGGTGAGAATAGCTTTATATTTACTGGTGATGCTGAGGAAATATCAGAGGCTGAGATACTTAAGAGTTTTGATTTTCAAAGTCTTTCATCAGATGTACTTAAGCTAGGTCATCATGGCAGCACAAGCTCCACCTCAGACAGCTTTTTAAGTGTAGTTAGTCCTAAATATGCAGTAATAACATCTGGAGCTAATAATTCTTATGGGCATCCCCACAAGGAAACAATCGAAAAGCTAAATAAAGAAAAAGTTGATATACTTAGAACCGATGAGTTGGGTACTATTATTATGACATCGGATGGCAAGAACTTAAGTTTTGAGACTTTTAATGAACCTGTTGTTCAGCCAGAGCCTATTCTTGGAGTGGAAATTTCAGGACTAGATAAAAAGGGAGAATTGGTTACAATTAAGAGTATATCGAATAAGGATATAGACATGACTGGATGGAAGCTAGTCTCAGTAAGAGGAAATCAGCAGTTCATATTTCCGTCCTATACTCTTAAAGCAGGGACCAGTGTTACAGTAGGTGGATTTGATTCAAGGGATAAAAGTGATTTTATTTGGGAGGAAGGCAATGGGATTTGGAATAACTCAGATTCAGATCCAGCAGAACTTTACGATAGCTTTGGAAATATAATAAGCAGATTTGATGATTAAAAAATACATATGAACAGAGGGATAATATGAAAATAATTATTGATCGCTTTGAAGGTAATTTTGCAATTGTAGAATTGGACGATAAAAGAATAATCGATATGCCTAAAGAATTAGTTCCAGAGGAAGCTAAGGAAGGGGATGTTCTTGAGATACAAATCTCTCAGGAAAAAACTGAGGAGTTAAAAGAAAAAATCGAAAAAGAAGTAGAAGGATTGTGGGAGTAGGGTGTTGTGTGAAATCCATAGATTACTTTTTAGGTATCTAGACTCCGAGCTCTAAAAACACCTGAGGATGTCTACAATATCTGGGTAAGTATATTTAATAAGATTAAAAAGGAGGAAGTACTATGCCACATATTGCTATTACAATGTATCCAGGAAGAAGTCCCAAACAAAAGCAAGATATCGCAAACAAGATACAGAAATTATTTGTGGAGGAACTAGGTATAGATAAAAAAGTTATCTCTATTTCAGTAGAAGATATCCCAAAGGAAAATTGGGAAGACAATATGAAGGAATTTTCTGAGGATATAATATACATCAAACCTGGTGTATAATAAGTCGGGCATATAAAGTAGTGCCATTGATACATTGAGGAGGACAATATTGGGATTAAAAAAATATATACACAATTGGAGAAAAAACTATGTGATTAATCAGGTGAAGAATATAAATTTACCTGATTTTCACCAATCAAATATACTTAGGAAGAGAATAGTCTTTTCTGGAAAGGTTCAAAATGTGGGCTTTAGGCTAGAGATCTATGAATTAGCTAAGAGGCTAAATCTAAAGGGCTGGGTAAAGAACAGAGAAGACAAAAGCGTAGAGGCAGAAATTCAAGGAGAAGTAGATAAGATCGAATATATAATAGACTTTATGAAATCATTAAAACGAGCTAGGGTAGAAAGTGTTGATATAGTTGATGTAGAAGTAATTACTCAAGAGGATGGTTTTATAATATTAAAATAAAGCTGACAAATTGAAAAATTGCTAAATAAAGGAAGTGTTATATCATGAAGTTTGGACCAAGAAAACCTAGTATTAAAGGTCGTATATCTGCAAGAACAAGCTTTAAGAGGCAAATAATACATAGAGGTGGACTTAAGATGCCAAGGGGATATGGATGGGTAAGAAATCCAAAGAAATATGCATATAATAAGGTTTATAACAAAACTTCCTTTGATATTTTCAAGTTGTTTAAGAAATTATTTAAATAAGTATTGAATATTCTACTAATAAATTAACTTTAGATTTTAGGTAAGTTTCATAAATAAAAATAATTTAAATTACAAAGGAACTATGATTGACACGTGTAAAAAACACGTATATAATATAAGTAAGAATAGGTTATACTTTTTTGCGACAACCCAAATCGTTAAAAAACACCTTTTAGACTATTCTTGGAGGTGCTATATGGCTTATTCTTATAAAGAGGTAGTTAAGATCTTAAAAGAAAATGGGTGGCAACTTAAGAGAACTAGTGGCTCTCATGAAATCTATGTAAGTACAGAGGGTAAAACTTGTCCTATAAAATGTACAAAAAAAGATATACCTTTGGGTACATTAAAGAGCATAGAGAAGATCACAGGGATTAATTTTTAATCCCTTCCCTCTTTTATCATAATAGTAGGTTATAGAAGGAGGAAGATTTTAATGAAGAATAGATATATTTATCCTGCTATAATTAAAGAGGAGAATGACTCTTACATTGTAAACTTTCCAGATTTAGAGAATTGCTTTACTTTTGGAGATAGTTTAGAAGAATCCCTTGATAGTGCAAAAGATGTGTTAGAATTGTGCTTGTATGATATGGAAGAAGATAATATTGATATACCAGAAGCATCGGAATTAAGTAATATAAAAGTTGATGATAATGAAACCATAGCATTAATTGATGTTTGGATGGTTCCGGTGAGAGATAAGATGGAAAATAAGGCTGTGAAAAAGACAGTTACAATACCTAAATGGATAAATGACATAGGAGTTCAAAATAATTTGAATTTTTCTCAACTATTACAAGCTGCAATAAAGGAGAAATTAGGAATAAATAAATAATTAGTATGATTATTAAGTATTTAACTAAATTTAACCTAGGGGTAGTCCAGATTCTGGAGTACCTCAATTTTTATTACGAATAGGAAGGTTCTACTTTGAATCTTGCATATAATAGAACTTTTCGTTGTAACAAGAAAAGCTACATTTAATGCTTTTTTAGAAGCTTTTCTTATAAATCAACCAATATAAAACTTATTAGGAGGAAACATAATTTGAACGAAGTAATAAATCAACTAAAGAAAAGGAAGTCTATGAGAGTATTTGAGGATAAAGAAATTGATCCAGTCATCAAAGATGAAATCTTAAACGCTGCTTTCACGGCTCCCACTGCTGGTAATATGATGCTTTATAGTATGATAGATGTTACAGATCAAGACTTAAAGTCTAAGTTAGCTGTAACTTGTGATAATCAACCTTTCATTGCAAAAGCTCCATTAGTATTAATATTCTTGGCTGATTATCAAAGATGGTATGATGTCTATGAGCTCAATGATTGCAGCCCTAGAAATCCAGGTGAAGGTGATATACTATTGGCTTGTGCAGATGCAATCATAGCTGCACAAAATACAGTTGTAGCTGCTGAATCATTGGGTATTGGATCTTGTTACATAGGAGATATATTAGAAAACTGTGAGGCAGTAAGAGAATTATTAGATCTTCCAGACTATGTTTTACCTGCTGCAATGTTAGTCTATGGTTATCCAACTCAACAACAAAAAGATAGGAAGAAACCTATTCGATTTGATAAAGAATATATAGTGAATGAAAATAAATACCGTAGGCTTACTAAAGAAGAACATGAAGAGATGCATAGGGTTCATAATGAGAAAAGTAATATAAATAAAGATGAAATAGAAAGTATAAAGGCCATATGCAAGCGCAAGTATATGTCGGAGTTTTCCTTAGAGATGAATCGGTCTGCAGGAGAATATTTAAAGAAGTTTAAATCTTTAGATTGAAATTAAATACCTCCATCTAGTTTTAGCAATTTTAAAAATGCTTTGCTAGATGGAAGCCAAGGAGCCTTCTTTGACCCATAGGCCCCTATTTTTACAATTATTCCATCCCTTACAATTAAAGCACCATCATGTATTGTATTATACTTATCATAAACAGTCACTAATAATAAGAAGTTGTTACTTTTAAGTATCTCCCGTATAGATATTATGCAAATGTCAAGTTCTATTAAAACATTCTATAGGAAGCGAAAAAACATAGAAAAAATCTATTTGTCATCGAGCATTTTATGTTGTATTATTTAATATGTTAATAAAATAATAAATGGGGGTTTGAAAATGAAAAATAAATCATTAAAATTAATGTCAATTTTTCTATTACTAGCAGTAGTACTAGTAGGATGTGGACAAGCGGCAGCACCAGCAGAATCAGAAGCACCTGCAAATCAAATGCAATATGTTTCACTTGAAGATTTAAAAGCTGATATAGAAGCAGGCTCAGGAGAGTATATTATCCTAGATAATAGAAAATTAGAAGACTATAACAAAAGTCATGTTAAAGGCTCTGTTGCAGCTGACGTAGATGCAGCTAACAAAGGTGGAGACGATGCAGCAGGAATAGTTAACCTTAAAGCAGCTCTTACTGAAGCAACAGGAAACGAAACAGGAAATCCAGATGCTAAATATGCATTAGTTTGTTATTCAGGTAAGTCATATGCACAAAAAGCAACTGATTTACTAATTGAAATGGGAGTTTCAGCAGACCAAATCTATACAATAGAAGGCGGTATGAAAGCTATAGATGAAGCTGGAGACGATTATAAAGGAATTCTAGAGTAATTTCTAAGAAAAAGGCTATTCATTTAAGTACTTAAGTGGATGGCCTTTTATTACGAATTGGAGAGTTCTGGGGAAAAACTGAGGAAAAAAGATGAAAAGATATATAAAAAATTTTATTATGATATTAATAATAGCTATAGGGGTGTTTTTAAATAGAAAATATCAATGGACTTCCTATTTGAGCGATTCTAATAATTTAAAGTATATAAACCAAATGGTAGAGAATAATTATTTACTTTCGGTATTTTTATATCTGGCCTTTACCATAGTAGGGTCTTCAGTTTTAGCCTTGCCTGGAGTTACTTTTGCTGTTATTTCAACAGGATTATTCGGTCCTTGGATAGGCAGTTTATATTGTTTAATAGGAACAACCATAGGGGCAACTATGTCTTTCCTCCTAAGTAGATATCTAATCAAGGATTCTATAGAAGGGCTAGTAAAGAAGAATAAAAAATTATATAATATAATATTTCAGACCGATTCTCAAAAGGAATTATTAATTCTCATGATAACTAGACTGCTACCTATATTTCCTTTCAATCTTCAAAACTTTGCATATGGAATCACAAATATTTCTATAGTAACCTATAGCTTAGGGACATTTTTATTTATGATACCAGGAATAATCATCTTTAGTATAGGAACAGAAGGGGTTATAAATTCAGAAAGTAGAACTACCATGCTTATAATGACATCTCTTATAATAGTATTAATGGTCATAACAGGGTTATTTTTATACAAGAAATATAAAAATTTAACATTAGGTGAATACAATGAAAGATAAAGTACTTGTTTTTTTCACAAGGATACCTACATTGGGCAAAACTAAGACTAGGTTGGAGCCGTTTTTAAGTAAGGACCTATGTGTAAGGCTTCAAATAGCCTTTATTAAAGATATATATAACAATTTAAAAGACATGGGAATAGACATTATATGCTGCTATTCAGTACATGGAGATTTAGGTGTCTTAAAGGAAATTATCCATGATGATATATGTTTTATAAGACAAGAGGGGCTTAGTCTAGGAGAAAAGATGAATAATGCCATATCCTTTTCTCTTAAGAATTATAAAAAATCGGTTCTTATAGGAAGTGATCTTCCTTTGATGAATAAAGGAGATATAGAAAGAGCTTTTGAAATACTAGAGAATAAGGATTTAGTCATATCTCCAACCTTTGATGGTGGTTATTATTTAATTGGAATGAAGGAAGAAAATAAAGAAGTTTTCCATATGAAATATAGTACAAGCTCAGTATTTGATGAGACAATAGATAAGATAAAAAGTCTAGAAAAATCATATGGTGTTGGTAATTACCAATTGGATATAGATGATAAAAATGATTTCTTAAAACTATATGAAATATTGAAGGAAGATGAGACTATTCCTTGTGATAATACTAGAGATTTACTTCATGAAATTATGGAAAAGCGTGAGGTCATATGAGCAAAATCGATTTAGATAGTATAAGAAAAAATAAAGATTTCATAGATAAATTTGGAATAGAAGATGAAGAAATTTCCCTTCTAGGTCAAGGAGAATATAATATCAACTATATTTTCAATTCTAAAACCTATAATGAAAACTTGGTTTTAAGGATAGCTACCGATAGCCAAATGGATTTGGAAAACCAAATTAGATATGAATATGAAACCCTAAAATTATTGAATAAGACTAATAGAACCCCTAAGCCTATCTATTGTGATGACACAAAAGAATTGATTCCTTATGGGTTTTTAGTTATGGAGTATTTACCTGGTAGACATCTGGATTATAAAAAGGATTTAAAGTATGCAGCAGAGATTTTGGCTCATATTCATAATGCAGAAGTCCCAGAAGATAATCACCTGCTAAAGCCTGAAAATCCAATAGAATCCATTTATGATGAGTGTTTAAAGATGTTTGAAAGATATAGGTTGTCAGAATATAGGGATGAAAAGATAAAAGGTTTTATAGAGGGGCTATTGGAAAAAGGGAAGAAGATTAAGGCCATAGATGTAGGCCATAGAACTATTATAAATACAGAGTTAAACTCAGGTAATTTTCTTATTAATGGGGATGAAAACAATAACTATTTAGTCGATTGGGAGAAGCCCCTTTATGGATATCCGGCCCAAGATTTAGGCCATTTTTTAACGCCTACAACTACCTTTTGGAAGACGGATGTTATTCTATCTAAAGAGGAGATCTTATTTTTCCTTAAAGAGTATTGTAAGCATTCTAATCAATATAAAGATGAGATTGAATTATGGAAGTCAGTTAAGAATTATCTTTCTATGAATTGTCTAAGGGGAATAACTTGGTGCGCTATGGCCTATGTTGAATACCAAGATCCAAATAAGCTTATTTCAAATGATTATACTTATGAGAAAATAAAATCTTATTTATCCATGGATTTCTTGAATATGATTAAGGATGAGTATTTAAATGACTATTAACTTATATAAGAAGATTTCAATTATCATCCCGGTATATAACGAAGCTAAAACAATAGCTAATTTAATGAACAATTTAGACCAATTTAAGAATTACTGTGAAATCATCTTTGTAGATGGGGGAAGCAGTGATGAAAGCCCTCAAATAATCCAAGAGAGATATAGGATTGTTTCTTCTCCTAAAAGGGGAAGATCCAATCAGATGAATTATGGAGCTTCTTTATCAAAAGGGGATATACTCTTATTTTTGCATGCAGATAGCCTTCTAGCTCAAGATGCACTTAATCAAATCCATAATGTAATTTCTGAAGGGTCTAAAGTTGGGTGTTTTAGAATTAAATTTCAAAGTAAAACTATCCTTATGAAAATTTGTGGTTTAATGTCTGATTTAAGAGTTGCTAAAAGAAATATCGCCTTTGGAGATCAAGGTATATTCATAAGAAAAACCTATTTTGATAAATTAGGTGGTTTTAGGGATATACCCCTTATGGAAGATTATCAACTGTCCATAGATATAAAGGCAGATGGAGAAAAAATAGCCTTAGCAAAATCGCAGATACAGACTTCAGAAAGACGTTTTACAAAAAATGGCAGGCTAAAGACCATGGCTAGAATGCAAAGACTACAACACATGTATCGTAAGGGAGAAGACATTGAAGTAATAGCAAAGATGTATAAGTAGGGGGTAGGGAACGAAGTAAGTTCAAGGTTGTACAAATAGGGCTCCATAGTAGTTGATGGATATATTTATTTGTATCCACATAGAGGATTTAGAGCTATATAAAAGCTTTCATACAGATTTTGAATTAAGAAAATATAGGGGGGATATAGTGACTAAAAAATTTATAATAGATTGTGACAATACCTTTTCAATACAAGGCTGCGATATAGATGATGGCCTTGCAATTATATATACGCTTGCTCAAAAGGATGTAGAGGTCTTAGGCATAAATACCACCTTTGGTAATAACAGC
>CAZPZN010000049.1:12770-13588 GCA_964590735.1 uncultured Tissierella sp. | reverse complement strand
TCAGCAGTTATCAATAAGGTTGTAGGTGGAGAGTTCACATACCTAACAACTGTTGAACCTATAGAATAATCAGTGAACAAGTAACAGTGAACAGTGAACAACGAAAAAGCACCATAAAAACTGTTCACTGTTCACTATTCACTGTTCATTTATCAGAATTGGAGGAATATTTATGAGTATTCAAGAATTCCTACAACATATGGCTAACGGGACTTCATTGGGTAGTCTTTATGCATTAATCGCTATTGGGTATACCTTAGTTTATGGTATATTAAGGCTTATCAATTTTGCCCATGGCGATATCTTTATGTTGGGAGCTTATATTACCTATTATGGACTCACATATACACCGCTACCTTGGTGGTTGGTATTTATTCTTGCAAGTGTTTTAACTGGATTAGTAGGATTAAGCCTTGAAAAATTGGCTTATAAGCCATTAAGGGGACAGCCGAGAATTACTATTCTAATCTCAGCTATTGGTGCGTCCTTCCTTTTACAGAACCTTGGAGTTCTAGTGTTCAGCGGAAGACCTAAAGCATTCCCTACACCTCCGATTCTTAATCAGACACTGATTATTGGCGGCGTATCCATATCATTGGTTTCGATTATTATACCTATCGTTACCATAATTATATTGGCAATCTTATCTTTTATTATTCAAAAGACTAGGACTGGAATGGCCATGAGAGCATTATCAAAGGACTACGAGGCTGCAAGTCTTATGGGTATTGATATCAATGCAGTTATTTCCTTTACCTTCTTTGTAGGATCCTTCCTTGCAGCTGTAGGAGGAATTATGTGGGGAATAAAATATCCTC
>CAZPZN010000049.1:0-12760 GCA_964590735.1 uncultured Tissierella sp. | reverse complement strand
GGGCGTTATGCCAGGTCTTAAGTGTTTTATAGCTGCTGTTATAGGCGGTATTGGAAATATTACTGGAGCGGTTATAGGTGGATTTATCCTAGGTCTTGGTGAGATTATGCTAATTGCCTTTTTACCTAGTCTTACAGGATATAGAGATGCATTTGCCTTTGTTTTGTTGATAGTAATACTGCTTATTAAACCAACTGGTTTAATGGGTGAGAAAATAGCGGAGAAGGTGTAGCCATGAAAAATAATAATATATTAAGAAATTCAATATTTATTGTTCTGGCTCTAGCACTTCTTTTTGTTCTAAATATAACATTAGACAGCTACAAGGTCAGAATCATAAATCTATGTTCTATTTATATAGTACTGGGACTTAGTATGAATCTTATTAACGGATTTACAGGTTTATTTTCACTTGGACATGCTGGATTTATGGCACTTGGTGCCTATACAGTAGCTATTCTTACTATGAGTCCTGAAGCTAAGGAAGTAAACTTCTATATGGAGCCAATTTTACCATTTTTAAAGGACTTAAATATGCCTTTTATCCTGGCCCTTATAATGGGTGGTTTAGTGGCAGCCTTGTTCGGTTTCCTAATCGGTGCTCCTGTTTTAAAGCTTACTGATGATTACCTTGCTATTGCAACTTTAGGTTTCTCAGAGATCATAAGAATTGTAATAATCAATTTACAACCTATTACTAATGGAG
The DNA here is from genome assembly GCA_964590735.1 of uncultured Tissierella sp. GTDB lineage: Bacteria > Bacillota > Clostridia > Tissierellales > Tissierellaceae > Tissierella_B. Next base: position 12,054 of record CAZPZN010000049.1, on the reverse strand, counting down.
CTCTAGGTCTTAAAGGAATTCCTCCTAAAAATAACACCTTCTTTGCAGAGCTCTTGGGTCAAACTCAAAAGATAAACCTTCTTTGGGCAGGGGCCATAGCAATTGCTACTATACTCTTTATGAACCTTCTAATAAAGGGATCTTATGGTAAGGCATTAAAGGCTATTCGTGAAGATGAAATAGCTGCAAGGAGTATGGGTATTAATCTCTTTAAACATAAGGTTATGAGTTTTACAATCGGTTCTTTCTTTGCAGGTGTTGGTGGAGGATTACTAGCAGTATCCTTAGGGACTATAGACCCTACACTGTTTAAGTTTTCACTTACATGGAACATCCTTCTTATCGTAGTACTTGGTGGAATGGGAAGCATAGGTGGTACAGTTATTTCAGCTATAGTAGTTACTGTAGGTATGGAAGCCTTGAGATTCCTAGATGGTTCCATAAATCTAGGTTTTATGCAAACACCAGCTTTACCAGGTTTAAGAATGGTTGTATTCTCAATTATCTTAATGATGGCGGTTATATTTAAGAAGGATAATTTCTTTAAATCTACCCTAGAGAAAGCGAGGGGAAGATATGTTAAAAATTGATAATATAACAATGAGATTTGGTGGAGTTGTAGCTGTAAGCGGCTATAATGCCATTATTAATAAAGGTGAAACCGTAGGTCTTATTGGACCTAATGGAGCGGGTAAGACTACTGTATTTAATATGGTAACAGGGGTCTATAAGCCTACAGAAGGTAAGATTTTATATAATCCTGATGATAAGAAGGACATTGACTTAACTACTCTTCGTCCAGACCAGATTGCACATGTTGGAGTATGTAGAACCTTCCAAAACATTAGACTCTTCAAGGATTTATCCGTTATGGAGAATGTTTTTATAGGAAATCATTTAAGACTTAAGTCGGGTGTTTTATCATCCGTATTAAGATTACCTTCTTATACTAAAGAGGAGAAAGACTTCTTAGAGAAATCCAAATACCTTCTAGACAAGGTTGGTCTTTACGAGGAAAGAGATGAAAAATCATTCTCACTTCCATATGGAAAGCAGAGAAGATTGGAAATCGCCAGAGCTCTGGCTACAGATCCAAAATTATTACTATTAGATGAGCCTGCAGCTGGTATGAACCCTCAGGAAACCCAAGATTTAATGGGCTTTATTGCAGACATTAAAAAGGAATTTGACCTAACAATATTCCTAATTGAACACCATATGGAGGTTGTAATGGGTATTTGTGAGAAGATCTATGTCCTTGACCACGGTGTATTAATAGCAGAAGGTAACCCTTCAGAAATACAAAACAATCAAAGAGTTATTGAAGCTTATTTGGGGGTGGATTAATGCTAACCATAAATAATCTTTCTGTAAACTATGGGGGTATTAAAGCCCTTCAAGGTATTAATTTAAAAATAGAAGATAATAAGATAGTAACCCTTATCGGTGCCAATGGTGCAGGTAAGTCCTCAACCCTTCGTGCCATAATGAATTTAGTTAAGAAGGAATCTGGTACGGTAGAATACAATGGTGAGGATTTAAGCAACCTAAGGACTATGGATATAGTTAAGAAGGGAATTGCTTTATCACCTGAAGGTAGAAGGATATTTCCAAACCTCACTGTTGAGGAAAACCTAATCCTAGGTGCCTATACCATTAAGGATAAAGGTGTTATTCAAAAGACTATGAATGAGATCTATGAACTCTTTCCAAGGCTTAAGGAAAGATCTTGGCAGAAGGCTGGTACTTTATCAGGTGGAGAACAACAAATGTTAGCCGTAGGGCGTGCCATGATGGTCCATCCTAAGATTCTTATGCTAGATGAACCTTCGCTAGGGCTTGCCCCTCTATTGGTAAAGGATATATTCGATATTATCAAAGAGATTCACAGACAAGGAAACACTATTCTACTAATTGAGCAGAATGCAAAGAAAGCCCTCGAAATCGCAGACTATGGATATGTTATAGAAACTGGTAACATAGTTCTAGAAGGAGAAGGCAAGAGTCTATTAGCTAATGATAAGGTTAAGGAAGCTTATCTAGGTGAAAGTAGGTAGGGTAGTTAAGAATTAAGAGCTAAGAGTAATAACTAAAAGTGATAGAGATCCTTGGCTGACAGTTATTAATTGCCAGTCTCAGGATCTCGGGTTTGTTTTTTGTCCTTTTTTGTAGTTATTTTGTTGCTATAATGTAACCCAAATGTAACCTTAAAATGGAATCTTCATGGGTATAATTAAGACAGAAAGCATAATGAAGGTTTTTGGATGAGTATTTCTTGGTTTACATAGGAGGAATGAATATGAAAAGATTAACCAGCATATTACTTATAGTAGTTCTCTTATTTACATCATCCTTTAGTTTTGCTACGATTGCTGAAAAGTTAGAGAATCATTGGGCCAATTCTGCAATTAATCGAAGTTTTGTAGCATATTATTTCTCATATCTTGCTCAGGATGACTTTGCACGTTTTGAACCTAATATTGCCATCACAGAGCTAGAGTTTACCATCTCCTTAGCATCCTTATTTAAAGATTATGGATATGAAATTCCTGGAATCGGGGCTGAACATGGGCTTTCTAGAAATAGAATGGTTTCCATACTTGGACAAAAACTTAATGAAATAGGGATTAGTGATGGAGGAAATCTTATTCTCCCATTTAAAGATGTTAATACTATGTCAAGTGATAGCATAGAATTATTAAAAGTACTTTTTAATCATAAGATAATAGTAGGAGAATCTAACTCCAGCTTTAGTCCTGATAGAAACCTTTCTCAGGCAGAAGCCATAATTATTCTACAAAGAGTAAGGGAGGTTTTGGAGAATATGAATACCATTGCCTTTAATACAATGGGTATAGTTCAATCATATAATAGCCAAGAGGAAATCATTATTAAAGAGGACAATGAAAACATAAAGGTTACAATAACAAAGCAATTTCCAACTCCAGGATACTCCATGGCTATAGATAGGATTTTGAGGGAGAAGAGTGGATATAGGATTTACTTTGATATTTCATCCCCGAGTCCAGATACCATATTACCACAGGTTATTACTTATAAGACCGTGACTCTTAATATCGATAAGCTACAGCTGGGAGGTCCGCCTTATAATTTTATTCTAGATGGGTTTAATGCTATAAATACAAATCAATAAATGCTCAGCCATAATTGAGCACCTCCTTTAGGGTCTGGTTTTTCATTGCCAGATCCTTTGTTTTAGGGCGTAAAAAAACCCAAGATTTTAATCTCGGGGTTTTGTCATTTTTGGAATGGCCTTAAGGCCTCATTGAAAGCTTAAAAGCGGAGATTCCTCGGCTAGCTCGGAATGACAGCCCTAGGGAGATTCCTCGGCTAGCTCGGAATGACAGTGCTAGGGAGATTCCACGGCTTCCCTCGAATGACATTGCTATTTAGTTGTTTCTGCTGTACCTCTTAATATTTCTCCTGCTCTATGGCAGGCTGTAAAGTGGTTTTCAGTTATTTCTTCAAATTCAGGAGTTACTTCTCTACACTTTTGTACGGCATATGGGCATCTCTCAACGAATCTGCAACCTTCTTTAGGGTTTATAGGGCTTGGTACATCTCCCTCTAGCATTATCCTCTGCCTATTTCTTTGAATTTCAGGGTCAGGAATTGGAATAGCTGAAAGTAAAGCCCTAGTATAAGGGTGTATCGGATTTTCATAAAGTTCTTCTGATTCAGCTAACTCCATCATATGGCCAAGATACATAACCCCAACTCTGTCAGAGATATATCTAACCATTGAAAGGTCATGGGCTATAAATAAATATGTTAGTCCAAGACGTTCTTGAAGGTCTTTTAACAAGTTTACTACTTGAGCTTGGATAGATACGTCCAATGCGGATATAGGCTCGTCACAAACGATGAATTTAGGGTTTAAAGCTAAGGCTCTTGCAATACCAACTCTTTGTCTTTGTCCACCTGAGAACTCATGAGGGAACCTGTTTGCATGTTCTGCACTAAGTCCTACTAGCTCGAGTAATTCTATTACTCTCTCATGTCTTTCCTTATGATTTTTATATGCCTTATGAATGTCTAAGGGTTCTGCAACTATTTCTTCAACAGTCATCCTTGGATTCAGTGAAGCATATGGATCTTGGAAGATCATCTGAAAGTTTCTTCTTATTTCTTGCATTTCATGTCTAGATAACTCGTAGACGTTCTTGCCACCAAAGTAAAGTTCGCCTTCAGTTGGCTCATATAGTCTAATAATGGTTCTTCCAGCTGTAGATTTACCACATCCTGATTCACCTACGAGACCAAAAGTTTCACCTGGATATATATCGAAGTTAAGGCCATCTACGGCCTTTAGCATCCCTACGCCAACATCAAAATATTTTTTTATATTTCTTGCAGAAATTAATGGTTCTACCATATTATTTACTCCCTTCTGTACTGCTTTGAGCCATTGGGTGATTTAACCAACAGTGACTATAATGGGAATTGCTATGATTTATTTTATCCGGCATATTGTCCTTACAGATTTTCATAGCATGGTCACATCTATCATAGAATGGGCATCCCTTAGGAGGAATATAAAGGTCCGGTGGGGTTCCTTCTATGGAGTGAAGTGATTCGTTTCTATCCATATCTAGTCTTGGAACACTAGCTAGTAATTTTCTTGTATAAGGGTGCTTTGGATTAGCAAATATTTCATCTGTTAGACCCTGTTCAAGGATTTGTCCAGCGTACATAACTACTACCTTGTCACTCATATCGGCAACAATGCCTAAATCATGTGTTATGACTATAATGGACATGTCCATTTGATCTTGAAGGCTTTTCATAAGCTCCAATATCTGTGCTTGTACTGTTACATCCAGAGCTGTAGTTGGTTCGTCTGCTATTAGTAGCTGTGGATTTGAAACCATTGCTAGAGCAATCATTACTCTCTGTCTCATACCGCCTGAAAACTCATGTGGAAATTGTTTAATCCTCTTTTCAGGCTGAGGTACTGATACTAAGTTTAACATCTCTATAGCTTTTTTTTCAGCTTCAGGTCTACTTAAATGTTGATGTTTAATTATTCCTTCAACAATCTGTTTTCCTATTCTCATAGTAGGATTTAAAGATGTCATTGGATCTTGAAATACCATTGATATCTTATTTCCTCTGATTCCTTGCATATCTTTTTCGTTCTTTTTAACTATATCTTCACCATTAAATAGGATTTGTCCACCTTTATAGAATGCAGGTGGCATAGGAAGAAGCTGCATTATGGAGTTTGCAGTAACGCTCTTTCCACATCCTGATTCTCCTACTATAGCTACTGTTTCTTTCCTTCCTACATCGAAACTGATTCCACGTACTGCTTCAACTTCGCCGAAGAAGGTCTTAAATGATACAGCTAAATCTTTAACCTCTAGTACTTTTTCCATTTTTCCACCTCTCATTATTTACGGAGTCTTGGGTCTAAAGCATCTCTTAAGCCATCGCCTAGAACATTAAAAGCAAACATTATAAGAGAAATGAATATTGCAGGTATAAATATCTGATAAGCATTACCTACAGGTAGTCCTGCAAGTCCTTCGTTTGCTAAGTTTCCAAGGCTTGATTTAGGTGGTTGTATACCTAGACCTAAGAAGCTTAAAGTTGCTTCGGCAAATATTGCCCTTGGTATTGTTAGTGTTACGTTTACTAGGATTGGTCCTAGTGTATTTGGGATTATGTGCTTTGCTAGTATCCAGCCCTTTGATGCACCAAGTGATTCAGCTGCTAGTGAATATTCACTTTCCTTAAGCTGTAATACTTGCCCTCTAACAAGGATTGCCATTGGAACCCATCCTGTTAAGCTCATTGCAAGAATAAGTACGAATAAGGAAGTTCCAGCCCCTTGTGTGGAGAATACTACTGATAGAAGGATTACTACAAGCATATATGGTATACTGTAGATTACTTCAGCAATACGCATCATTATTGCATCCACTTTTCGTGTTGCCATACCTGCTACACCGCCATATACAACTCCTATCATGAAGTCTATTGCAGCTGCTAGAATACCTATTATTAAGGAGTATCTAGTTCCAAGCCAGGTTCTTGTAAACAAGTCTCTTCCTAGTTCATCTGTACCAAACCAGTGAACGCTATTTGGATGTATATTTATTAAGTCATAATTTTGCTCTGTGTATGAAAAACCATTTATCAAAGTACCGAAGACAGATAACAAACCCATAATTACAATTATGAAAAGTCCTGTCATGGCTAGTTTATTCTGTTTTAGTCTGCGCCAAACATCTGGCCAGTATTTAATACTAGGACGTTTTATTTTATCAGCATTACGATCTTCATGAGTAGCCTTTTGAAACATTTCTTTTGTAAGTTGAGATTCTGCTTTCATTAACGTCCCTCCTTGGTAAGCTTTATTCTTGGATCTATAAACATATATGCAATATCTACTAAGAAAAGCATTATAATTAATATTCCAGCATAGAAGATGGTTGTACCCATTATTAGGGTATAATCTCTATTTGAAATGGACTGTACGAAAAATCTTCCAAGTCCAGGTATACCAAATATCTTTTCAATAACGAAACTTCCCACCACAAGGTTTGAAATTGTAGTACCTAGAATAGAAACAACTGGTAGGATTGCATTTCTGACAGCATGCTTTAGAATAACTGCTGCCTTTGTAATACCCTTAGATTTAGCTGTTTTAATATAGTCTTGACCTAATACTTCTAGCATGCTAGAACGCATTAGTCTTGCCATAGTTGCCATTGGCATCAATGACATTGCAAACGATGGAAGTAATGAGTGTTTCCATGTGCCCCAACCAGCGATAGGAAGCCATTCAACATTTCTTGCTATAAACTGTATGAGGACTGTACCCATTATAAAGCTTGGTACGGATATACCTATTATCGCTATTATCATAGCAATATAGTCTGGAACTTTATTTTGGTAAAGTGCTGCTAAGGCTCCTAGTGCAGGACCAAAACATAAGGCAAGAACAAGTGCCTGAAGGCCTAGTCTAGCTGATACAGGAAAACCTCTTTCAATCATATCATTAACTGTTTCCACTCTTGACTTCATTGAATCACCAAAATCTCCCTTTAAGAGATTCTTTAAATATATTACGTACTGATCTGTCAGAGGCTTGTCTAGTCCATATTTAGCCTGAAGATTGTCATATACCACCTTTGGCATCTTGCCTTCCTGTGCAAATGGGTTACCTGGGACAGAGTGCATTAATATAAAGGTTATTGTTACTACCGCCCATAGTGTAACTACAGACATGGCTAGTCTTTTAAATAGGTACCTTTTCATATTACCTCTCCTTCAAATTTACTTTAAAAGAAAATCATAGTGAATTCACCTGATTTTCTCAGTTAATAGGGCAGGCATTACTGCCTGCCCCTTATTTTATTTAGTTATTCTTACTTAATATCTGCATAAGCCAATGTTGGGTAGAATAGTGGAAGTTTGTAAATTCCTTCTACGTTTGACTTAACTGCATATGGTTGAGTATAGTAGTATACTGGAACTATTGGCATATCATCCATAAGAATCTTTTCAGCTTCTCTCATGTTGTTGAATCTTAAATCTTGATCTGCAGTACCCTTAGCTTCTAGTATTAATCTATCATATTCAGCGTTTGAGTAGCCAGCATCATTAAATGCTCCGCCTGATAACCATAAATCAAGAATTGTCATAGGGTCTGAGTAGTCTCCAATCCATCCAGCTCTTGATATTTGATAATCTCCAGCTTTTTCTCTGTCAAGTTTTACTTGGAACTCAACATTTTCAACACCAAGGTTGATTCCTAAAGCTTTATTCCACATTTCTTGAGCAGCTTGAGCTATTTTCTTGTGTGCTTCTGAAGTGTTGTAAAGAAGAACAAAGTTTGCATTATTGAATTCTTCAATTGTCATACCTTCTTCAGCAAGACCTTCATCAAATAGCTTCTTGCCTTCTTCTACATTGTACTCATATAAGGAACCTTGAGTTTCTCTGTAATCAACGCCTTTTTCATCAACAAGACCTACTGGAACAACACCATCTGCTGGAATTTGTCCACCTTGAGCTATCTTTTCAACGATAGTCTTAGTGTCTAGTGATATTGCTAATGCTTTTCTTACCTTAGCATTGTTGAAAGGAGAAAGATTGTTGTTTAGGTTGTAATAGTAAGTTCCAACCTGTGCACCGATAGTTAACTCTGGGTTATTTTCTTCAGCCATTTTAGCAGCTACAGCTTGTGGAAGAGTAGCAAGAATATCATATTCTCCACCTTCATATTTTTGCCATGCAGTGTTTTCATCTTCGATGATATCTAAATGAATTCCATCTAACTTAATGGCATCAGCGTTATAGTAGCTAGCACTCTTTTCTAATTTTATAGTAGCATTGTGTTCCCATGCAACCATTTTGAATGGTCCATTTGAGACATGAGTTGAAGGATCTTTTGCCCAATCAGCATTAGCCTCAACTACAGTCTTGCTTACTGGGAAGTAAGTGTAGAAAGCAGTTAACTCTGGGAAATATCCTGTTGGAGCTGCTAAAGTAACTTCTAGAGTAGTATCATCTAAAGCTTTAACTTTAACATCGTCTACAGTACCTTCTCCTGTGTTGTATGCTTCAGCGCCTGCAATGTAATAAATTTGGAATGCATAGTCAGCTGCTAAATCAGGATTTAATACTCTCTTCCAAGAATATTCAAAGTCATGAGCTGTAACTGGGTTTCCGTCTGACCAAACTGCGTCATCACGAAGTTTGAATGTGTAAGTCAAGTTGTCATCTGAAAGTGTATAGCTTTCAGCGATTCCTGGGATTACCTTACCATCTGCATCATATTTCATAAGACCTTCGAATGTATTTGTCAGTATCCATGATTCATGAGTACCCTGAGATAAAGCAGGATCAAGTGATCCAGGTTCACTACTGTTGTTAGTTCTTAAAATTTTCTTACCTGTTGATGGAGTCTCAGCAGGAGTTTCTGCAGGAGTCTCGCCAGGAGTTTCTGCTGGTGGTGTCTCTGTTGGTGTTGAACATCCTGTAATAACGATAGCCGTTACTAATAGTAAGCTAATCAATACTAAAAGTTTCTTACTCATTAAATTGCCCCCTTTAAATTATGTTTTTGAATACTACTTACAATAGTTTATCATTTTTATGGTTTGTTTTCAAGGTTAATTAAATTACTAACAAATGGCACTAATAACATCTTTATGTCAATAAAACAAGACAGGGGTTTAATCCTATCTATGATGGCAAATTGAAGTTTATGCTCCAAAATCTGCAAGAGTTTATTAGTTAGTAATATCTTATTAAGAAAACGTTTTCCCATAAGTCAATCCATCACTTTGCTTGTTAATGGTTTGGTGCTATTTCTAACAATTAAATCAGGCCTATAGCAATAATCTATATGTCCTTTAGGATTTTCCATTAACTCTTTTAGAATTCCATTCACGTCTTGAGCTATTCTCTTAGTCGGTGGAGTAACACAAGTTAACCGTGGATATGAATAGTTGTAGGCATATGAATTACCTAAGTAAACAATGGACAAGTCTTCAGGAAGATTAATACCTATTTCTTTTGCTCGCTCAAAGACGTTATAGGTTATTGAATCACCTGATATTAGTATAGCGGTCACATCCTTGGATATAAGGTAATCTAGAATATAATCTCTAATGTCTTCGTCCTCTGTATTTATTTCTAGATCTCTATTAATATTTAATCCAAATTCAGCTAGTGCATTTTCGTATCCTTCTATCCAGAGCTTATTTAGTATTATATCTAAAGGCTCACAGACAATACCAATTTTCCTATGTCCTAAATCTAATAGGTATTTTGTTGCTAAGTATCCAGACACGATATGATTTAAGGATAATGTAGTATAAGGACTTCCAATAGCATAGCCTCCTACTATTAAGAAAGGGGTCCTGGACTTTGCCAACAACTCAATAGATTCATTGTTATTCTGATTATTATTGGTATAGGATCCTGATAAAATAATAGCGTCAACACCATAGTCTAAAAACTTTAATACAGAAGCTTTCTCTGTTTCAGGGTCAAAATTCGATACACCTATTAAAACATTATAATTATTAGTTTCAAGATTAATTATTAACTCTTGTAAGAATTCCGAATAGAAATTGATACTTAAATTAGGAACTATCAAACCTACAATCCCAAGCTTCTTAGTAACAAGGCTTCGTGATAATAGATTAGGCCTGTAATTCATTTCACTTGCTACTTTTTGGATTAGACTCTTTGTATCCTCAGAAATCCTATTAGGCTTATTGTTTAGAACTAAGGAAACAGTTGTTGTAGACACATTACATGCTTTCGCAACATCTTTTATGCTAGGTTTCAATTTACATCATCCCCCTAATATGTAAATTTAGTGTTATGGAAAAATTTCCTAATCCTACTTTTATTATATATTAATAAGTAAACTTGTATATAGTATATTTCTAATAATAGACAAAATCAAACATTTAAGTATAAAGTAAATTATATATTGACAAAGAAGAAAAAATATATTAATATAATTCTTAGTTGGTAAACCGATTAACTAACCACTAGGTTAGTGTGTGGTTTAAGTCAATTAAATAACTTGTTAATTTGCCAGTGGTAAGCACTTTAAAGGGATACCCCTCAGTATCATTATCCTTTATCAATGTGTTCGCACTGGCATTTTTTTTAAATATCAGATCTAATTGCCTGGCAATTAGGTGGTGGATATCTTCAACTGGTTTATTATTGATTGTTTAGCGCTGAAAAGTTATAATGATACAAATCACTATTGCATTGTGTAAAGCAATAAAGGTTTTATATATAGGAGGGATATTTATGAATTATATTTCAAATAGGTATAAAAACATGGGGGAATCGCTGCTAGCACAGACTTCGGATCCGACACTTTTATATCCGGATTTAGTTAACTTTAGCATTGGTGACCCAGATATTCATACAGATGAGATTATTGTTAGGAAGGCATTTGAAGATGCATTAAATGGACATGTCCATTATACTGAGAATATAGGTAGACTTAAGCTAAGAGAAGCAATAGCCAACTATTATGAAGAAAGATTTAACTATAAGACAAGTACTGACAATATTATGATAACTACAAGTGGCTTGCATGCCATGTACTTAGCAATGGAATCAACCTTAAATGATGGTGATGAAGTTATAATTCCTACACCTCATTTTAGTCTATACACTAAGCAAGTAAAACTTGCAAGAGGGGTTCCCGTTCTGGTTGAAACCCTTGAAGAGGAAGATTATCAGTTAAGTATTGAGAGATTAGAGTCTAAAATAACAGATAAGACTAGGGCCATACTATTAAACACACCAAATAATCCAACAGGTGCATGTTTAAGTAGAAAGAACCTAGAAGATATTGCAGAAGTTGCTAAAAAACATGATCTAATTATATTTGCTGATGATATTTATACCATATATAGCTACGCAGAGGAGTTTGTGCCTATAACAAGTCTAAAGGATATGGCAGAAAGAACTATCTCTATAGGAAGCTTTTCAAAGGATTATTGTATGACTGGATGGAGAATCGGATACCTTATGGGTAGCCCAGACCTTATTAAGGTTGCAGGAAGTATTAACGATGGTTTAGTTTACTCTGCACCTGCTATATCTCAACAAGCAGCATTATATGCTTTAGAGCATAGACATGAGATTCAACCTAAACTAGTTGAGCAATTCAAAGAGAGAGTTTATTATGCTTATGAAAGACTTAATAAACTTAAGAACGTTAGCGTAATGGAGCCAAGAGGAACTTTCTACCTATTCCCAAGCATTAAGGCTACAGGTTTATCTTCAAAGGAGGTAGCTAAGATATTATTAGAAGAAGCCCATGTCCTAGTAATTCCAGGAAATGCCTTCGGTGAAACTGGAGAAGGTCATCTAAGATTTGCATGTACAATTAGTTTAGATAAGATGAAGGAAGGCTTCGACAGAATGGAGAAGTTGGATATATTTAAGTAAGAGTGAAGAACTAAGATTGTCATTCCGAGCCTGTCGAGGAATCTGTGCGCCACGAAGTGCGTACAATATAGCGGGTGGGAATCCCGT
>CAZPZN010000048.1:0-13609 GCA_964590735.1 uncultured Tissierella sp. | reverse complement strand
TAACTTTACCTAAATATATTATCGGAAGGGATGCCTTTGATGCAATCCCATCTGTGTGTCTAAACTATGGGAAGAACCTGCAAATAATCGGAGGAAAAACTGGGATTTTATCCTCTATAAAAGCTTTAAAAGAATCCTTAAAGGAATCTGATATCAACCTTATGCAGCCACTTTATTATGGTGGTGAAGCTAGTGATGAGAATATAGAATTATTATGTAAAGAAATTGAGGGAAATAGTGCACATATAATAGCAGGCATAGGTGGGGGAAAGGCCATAGATACTGCAAAGGCCGTGGCAGTTAGACTTGGACTTCCAGTAATAACTATACCTACCATAGCTTCTACATGTGCTGCTATTAGTAGATTGTCCGTAGTATATGATAGTAATCATAAGTTTGAAAGATTTATTCATTTTGATACTCCACCCCTAGCTTGTTTTATAAATAGCAAAATCATTGCAGAAGCACCAGTAGATTATTTCCGTGCAGGAATGGGAGATACCCTAGCAAAGTATTATGAGTGTACTTTTGCTTCTAGAGGAGATAGCCTAAACTATACAAATGGATTAGGTAGAACTATTAGTCATATGTGTGCTGATCCAATATTCGAGTATGGAATACAGGCACTAAAGGACTGTGAGGATAAAAAAACAACTCCATCTTTAGAGCAAATAATTCAAGCTATTATAGTGAATACAGGCTTAGTTTCCATTCTTGTAGATGAGGATTACAATGGAGCACTAGCTCATTCACTATTCTACGGACTTACTCTTTTACCACATATTGAAGAGAACTACCTTCATGGTGATGTAGTAGCCTTTGGAGTATTGGTTCAGCTTATGATCGATAACAATATAGATGAGGCTTTAAAGGTTAGGACCTTCTTAAAGGATATAGGATGCCCTACTAAACTTAAGGATATAGAGGTAGACCTCAATAGGGAATCTCTTTCTAAGGTCCTTACAGAGACTGTAACCGGCCCTGATATGAATAAGATACCATATAAGATAGATGAAGGCATGGTATTTAATGCCCTATCCCAGCTAGAAGAGATATAAATAATAAAGGGAGGTGAGCAAATAAAACGCTCACCTCCCTAAAGCTTCTTTATAAGCTTTTCTTATTCAAAGTTTATTCCAAATTCTTGGAGTTTATATTCATTACCTATCCAGACTGGTGTACCTTTTGATACTATTTCAAATAATGACTCTACATCCTTATTATACATTCTTATACAACCCAAGGATACATATTTACCAATACTGTTATAGGCTGCATTGCCATGGATTCCATATTCTCCTCCACCGCCTATATTTAACCCCATCCAACGCTTACCAAGAGGATTAGAAGGATCTCCACCCCTAATAGGCTCATATCGGCCTGCTCCTCCCCAGGCTGGGTTTACAGCTTTTACGATTATTGAAAATTTGCCCTCAGGAGTATCTAATTGGGATCTTCCTGTAGCAACGTTATATTTATTTACTACTTCCTGCCCATTTAAAAAATACAAGGTATTACTACTCTTATTGATAAATATCCATTGGCCATTAGGAATATCTGATGAAAAACTAGGCTTCCTCTCAGAAATTACTATTCCATTATTATTCATATCTTCATTCATTACATTAAAGGTATTTGCTCCAACTATTCCATCTGCAGGTAAATTATTATCCCGTTGATAGTTCATCACTGCTTGCTTTAGTATAGAATCAAAATAATACCCCTCTGCCTTTTCCATATAGCCCTTTTGTAAGAGGAACTTTTTAAGCTTTAAAACATCCTCACTTAATATATCCTGTCTTAACAATAATTTATAATTAGAAAAAGGAATTATATCCCTTTTAGCTTCTTCAACGGGAAAATAATCTAATGGAGCTTCTAAATAAGGTCTTTCAATATGAGGCTCTTCGAAATTAGCTTCTATATAGTCTAAATCTTCAATTGGATCAATTGCTTCGGATTCACTTTCAATTTCATATATATTTTCTTGGCTTTTACTGTTATAAATTTTACTAGAAGAATTAACAGGTAAAGATGCTGCTATTGCTGTAGTTAATAAAAACACCCTATAAATATTCATAATAATCCTCCTTCCTATTTATGTATATTTTAGTGTGAGAAGAAAGATTACTTAAAAAATTTAGATATCAGACCTAATTGCTTAGCAATTACTTCACACCATTGCAACCAGGTGGACGATTAGCTATAGAAAACACAAACCAACAAATATCAAATATTAGAGACTAAGGATTTAAACCTATTTTTTTCTCCTTTTTTTTCAAATAGGGCAGAAGCACAATAGTTGATTATATCACTTCTCTTAATAATCCCTATAAATATACCTTCATCATCCACAACAGGGACGAAATTCTGACTCTTGGCTAAGTTAATTAAATCATCAATATTTGAATCGATTAAAACCGTCTTGCTTTTAGTGTGTCTAGCTACATCACCTATAGGAATAGTATCCGTATCCTCAATCCTTAAACCCGGGGTATCCTTAAGCTTCCATAGGAGGTCCCCTTCAGTAATAACTCCCACATATCTGCCCTCATTATCAAGCAGAGGGTAGGCTGTAAAAGTATTGGATTCCATCTTATCAATAACTTCAGCCATACTTACATCCACAGTTACATACTCAATGCTTCTTTTTGGTGTTAAGAAAAATGCAATATTCATATTAACCCCTTCCTATAAATATTCTTCTTATTCTATTAATATCATTTTCACTTTATTTAAAGTATGAGAAGGAATTGATTGGTAATTCCCTCACACCACCGCAATAAAAGATAAGTATCTTTTCTTTTATTATATACCCATAAGAAGATAGAAACAACAATAGAAGGACCTACAAGGACACTGAAAAACTATTTTTGCATTTGTCATTCTGTGATGAAGTCGAAGAATCTAGGGTTTAGACCCGAGATCCTTCGTAAGCATTAATGATACTGCTAGGCTCAGATCTAGCTCTTTATTTCTTGTAAATTATCCATGTTAAATGTTCTGATGGAGTCATCCTGTACATAATATAGGAAATCTCCAATATATATTATTCTGTTTACATAAGAAGGGTATAGTCCACCACTTGGTATCTGCTTTAGTAATTTTATGGATCCGTCTTCTTTTACCTCTAAAATCAAAGCTCCATTGAAATAATCCCTTTCTAAATCTCCAGTAATATTAGATAGCTGGGCCGTAAATCCAATCATATCCTTATCCAAATTTAGCATAAGGGCCTTATGATTATATAGGACTTCTGCATGGCTACCACTACTTCCAAGAACAAGATTCTTGATCTCCCTTGGTCTAGTATCATCTGACACATCGAAAAGAGATAGTTTAATACCCTCTTGGCGTCCAGTTTTTTCATCGATGTTTTGTCCAATGCCTAAAAGGACGTTCTCACTAATTGGATGTAGATAATTTGAGAATCCTGGAATCTTTAGTTCTCCTACAAGTCTTGGAGCACTAGGATTGGTTAGATCTATTACAAACAATGGATCTATTTGCCTAAAGGTTACTATATATCCCTTATCTCCCATAAATCTTGTTGAATAGATGGTTTCTCCCGGAGCTAGATTTTCTACTGCACCAATTTGATTCAGATTCTTGTCTAATATATAAAGAGCGTTTGTGCTCTCCCTCTTCCAGTTTGTAGTCGCTACCCTTAGATTGCCATTATGCTCATCCATGGAGAATTGGTTTAGAATTGAACCCTCAACCATTCCACCGCCTGCAAATCCAATCTTTAGTCCGTCAAGAGTAAACTTAGAGATATTGGTAATAGATCCCCAGATATTATTGTAATCCTGCCCTGCTATATAGAGAGCATTATTACTCATATAGGCTTCATGCCCACTACCAAGAAATGCCTCGATAGTAGAAGGAGTTGACCTAGAACTAGTATCCAATGCTGCTACTATAAAATAATTCTGGTTATATCTATTTGGATAATACATGATTTTGTCTATTGATAGTTCCCTAAAGTCATTTCCTCTTGAGGAATCCCTATACATAGGTAGGATCCCATCATTTATACCGTAATAATTCATATACCTATTTATCATTAGGTATACAACATCATTCTTCTTACGACTAGATAGCAAATTACCTTCTATCTCAAGTTCCTTCAATAGATTAGCTTTTCCATTGGAAGCTATTGTATAAACCCCTGCATAAACATAGGAATTTCCCATAGGAAGTATACCTATCCTTGCGTCTATGGCAGGTTCAATAGCTGGACTAATATCAGGGATTGGTCTAATCCAATTATTAAAGGTATTCTTAGCCCCCAATACTACAAGCTTTCCCTTATCTATATACATCTCAGTTAATTGAATATACTCTCCTGTCTTCTCATCTATAGTCATATTGATTTCATCTACTAGGACCGGCTTACCATTATTAGCTTTATAGATTTTAACTGACTTACCAGTGGCAACATATATGAATTCACCGTCAGTCTTTATAATATCTGCTTCATTCACTCCTTCTACCTGTTCATTGGTAGTGGAAAAATCATTTGAACTGCCACCAGCTCTTTCTGCTTCCATAACAGGTGTTTCTCCTAAAGAACTTGGAGCAGGAGCCGGAACTGACATAGCATCATCTCGACTGATGTTATTATTTAAATCATTAATAATCTTTTTTAATTCAGTTTCAGATGTGACCTTCAATACCTGCCCTATTTTAGTCTTAATTTCATTTAATTTATTATAATCTAAAGTTATGTTCTCAGAGCCAATTATGATGACTCTGTCATTATATCCTACTTTTCTTCCTAAAACATTTTCACTTATTACCCTTAGTGGGACCATGGTTCGATCTTCAATTATAAGGGTTTCAGTATCAATAGTAAAAGTTATACTTTCTTTACCTATTTCTTCTACTCTGTAGATGCTTTTGTCTATAGGAAAGATATAGCTCTTATTATTGTATTTGATTATGGCTTCTCTAGCTCTTCCATCATAGTCTACCTCTGCTCCAAAATGCTCAGAAATTGCCCTTAATGGTACTAGGGTCCTATCCCTATGAATTATAGGTACTACGTTTGGATTTGATGGGTCAAGAGTAAAAACCTCTTCTCCATGTAAAATCAGGGGACTTGCTACATGAATTGCAATACTATCCTCAGCTAATGGAGCTGCTGAAGAAACTGGAATCCCACCTGTAATTAAGGAAATCAACAATACAAATACTATTAACTTTTTCATATGCTCCCTCCTAAATAGTAAGAAAAGCTTGTTACTCATCAAAGTCAGAACCAGTCCATAAACTAAAGGCTTAAATAGTAGGACTTTCCTATTCCTAATAAAAACAAGAAAATCACCAAGTTCTGGTGATTTAATTATACCCCTTTTATTCCTATATATCGTTTCAAATCGGTTACATTCTATTTAGTAGTCTTTGAGAAAATCTCTGAATGCATCTACACTTTCCGATCCAGTAGCCCATGAGGTAACTAGTCTTATGGCTGTGTTATCTTCATCCACCTTCTCATAATAAAGGAAGATAAATTCATCCTCCATCTTCTTTAGGATTTTATTAGGTAATATTGGGAAGAGTTGATTCGTATATGGTTCAATTAAGAATTTATAGCCTTTTTCTTTAATTATTTCTCCAAGACTCTCAGCCATTTTATTTGCATGGTCAGCTAATTCAAAAAATAAGTTATTTTGGAATAATGCTTCAAATTGTATTCCTAGGACAAAGCCCTTGGCCATCATTGCACCCCTATTTTTAATTAAAAACCTAAAGTCTTCTTTAAGATCTTCCTTTATTAATACTAAGGCTTCACCCAACAATGCTCCGTTTTTTGTTCCTCCAATATAGAATACATCCACTAGATTAGCTATATCCTTCAGACTTAAATCATTTGCCTTACAAGTAAGAGCTGAACCAAGTCTTGCTCCATCCATAAATAGTATTAAATTATGATCCCTAGTGCACTTACTAAGATCCTCTAGTTCTTTCTTTGTATATATTGTACCTAGTTCAGTTGTATTGGAGATATATACCATCTTTGGCTGGACCATGTGCTCATCTGTATGAGAGTTTAAAACTTTTATTATATCCTCAGATTTTAGTTTTCCATCTACGGATGGTACAGTTAAAACTTTATGACCAGATCTTTCAACAGCTCCTGTCTCATGAACATTGATATGGCCTGAGTCTGCGGATATAACTGCTTGATAAGGTTTAAGTAATGAGGATATAGTAAGGACATTCGTAAGAGTCCCACCTGAGATGAAATGAATATCTACATCCTCTCTTCCTAATTCCCTCTTAATATATTTCTTGGCCATTTCACTATGGCTATCCAAACCATAACCGGCATTACTTTCATAATTAGACTTACTTAAAAGCTCCAATATAGATGGATGTGCTCCTTGACTATAATCGTTATTAAAACTGTGCATTAAAATCAATCCCTCCTAGTTTGTCTTAGTTCTAGTTTAGTACATTATGCAGATAAAATCTACAGTGTACTACTCATTAAATATAGGAAAATGGGCATATTATTTGTCATAAGCAGGTGATTCTATGAGCCAAGGCAAAATAAATTTCATAACTCTCATCTTATTCTTAATTGCAATGATAAGCCTTATATTCATTTTCTTGGACTTTTTTCCCTTGATTAGTGCAAACAAGGGACAAGAAAATGCTTCTCTCTACTCTTATAGCTTTAAGGCTATTGTGGTCCTTTTGACTACATTACTAGTCTTTATCACGGGTAAGGACCATCTCGATTATAATGATTCAATTAGGATGAAGATAATATTTCTCCTGATATTGCTAGCAGATCTATCCCTGGCCCTGTTTCCCACCCCTGTAATTGGGATATTCTTTTTTTCCTTGGTCCAATTAGGACTTATACTTAGAAATTCCCTTGAAATGAAGGAAAAGATAAGGGCTATAGGAAATTATCAACTTAGGTCTAGCCTCTTCATAAATATCATCTTAGTCACTATTTTTTTCATTCTAAATCTTATAAGGATAATGGATCAACATATGGATGAAAAACTCCTTCTAGTAATCATGGTTCTTTATGGAATGATGATATCTATTTCATTATGGACTGCTATAGCAAATTACTTATTAAAACTATTTCCAAAGACTAATTCCATTATGATAAGCCTAGGTATGATCTTTTTTGTCCTCTGTGATATAAATGTAGGTCTGTCTTTAATATTACCAGCTAGCCTTACTAGGACCATATCATTAAACTTAATATGGGTCTTCTATACCCCTGCATTGACCCTTCTGGCATTAAGTGGCTACAGATACAAACCTTCTTAAAAAACAAATTTGTCATCCTTAGTCTTAACCGAAGGATCTAGGATCTAAAGCCAAGATCCTTCGTAAGCAGTAATAATGCTGCTAGACTCAGGATGACAAATATATAATTTAATTAATTTTTAGAAGCCCACCTATGATGTTTTAGCTGGTTTTACTTTATCATCCTTTACATGAGGTTTTACAACAGTTTTCCAAGCATGCATTGCTAAGGATACAGCTATAACTCCGTATGCAACGAATACTCTGAAGTACTCTCCAAGCTGTGCATTATTTAGAAGGTTTTTTCCAGCCTGAGGTGCTACTGTAAACAAGGTATGGAACAATATTACACCTATTATAGCCTGCTTATTTGTTGCCTTCTGGACTGATGCTCCTCCAACCAAAAGAGCCGCTATGGCAAATAATCCTACCTGAGTATGGGCACCATAAGTTGCGAAGGTACCTATATTTTGTAGGTAGATAAGTTGTCCCCAACATGCCAAAATAGTGGAAATAATCATGGCAATAATTCTAGTCTTATCTACATTTATTCCTGCTGAGTTGGCAACTACTCTACTATGTCCAACAGTCCTCATTTTTTGACCTATTCTAGTTTTCACCAGCATGTTGTTAAACATACAAAGTGCTACTAGACAGAGATAGGTAGTTACAGGAATGTGAACATACATTAGAACTTCCTCTATTTGTTTAATATAAGTTAGTCCATAAAGGATAGCCACTAATATAATATTTATTATAGGTTTTTTAATATCATAGTCTTGATCCTTCTTAATAAGCTTAAACTTAATTATTCTTGCAATTTGAACCACAACCATCAAGACTAATGCTATGGTAACACCATCAAGAAGAAGAAGTCTATCAGTTGATAAAAATCTTTCAATCATTGGAACATAAGTTAGCCCATAGACTAGAATAGCAAGGCCTACAATAGTTAAGTCCTTTGATAAAGGAAGACCAGTATTCTTAACCTTATTGAATATAATTCTAAATATACCCACTGCCAAAACAACAAAGAACATTATTTCAATAACAGTAAGCATAGATACAGTATCTAAAGCATATTTTAAGTTCCCTGTCAGGTCTATGGTATTCTTAACCCCAATACCTCCTGGGATAATAAGCCTATCATTACTTACAGGGATTACTCCCCCTATTATAAAGAGGAAAAACAATTGGTATAGTCCATCTGCAAAATATCCTAATACCATACCTGCAATCATCTCTGAGCCTTTCATACTATTGAATAGCTTTCCTACAAGCCATCCAAATATAAATGCTATTGGAGTTGCCATCAATAAAGCTAGTAAAAAACCCTGAATTCCTGAAAATCCCCAGTAAATTACCCAAAACATTGCAATCTGCGCTGCAACAGCTCCAATAGTGATACCAAAGTTTAGCCCCATACCAGCTAAAACTGGAATTAAAAGAGCTAATACAGTAAATCCATTTCTTCCAATACGGGTAAAAACTTCACTAGCAACGAAGGTAAGAGGATTACCAGATGCAGCTATACCACCTATACAAAGTATTACAAATAATATAACTACTTTATTTTCGCCTAATATGTTAAGTATCTTATCTCTTTTTGAATTATCCATTATTTATTGCCTCCTTTCGTCTTTGAAAGAGCATATAAAATAATGCCGTTTGAGATAACTATTCTTAAAACTTCTGAAAGATTACCCTCTGGTAATATCTTATTAGCAACAGGCAATGCTACAGCCAAAATCCCTTGGAATAAGAAAGCTCCTAAAATTACATGGGATATCTTAGCCTTATTCACACTTGCTCCACCTATAAGTACTGCTGCAACTGAATGGAAGCCCATCATCATTGGAGCATTGTATAGCTGTAGGAATCCATAGCTTTGAGCATACACAATGATTCCCATGGCAGCAAGCGCTGTAGAAATGGCTGTTCCTAGTATTCTCATCTTATCTACATTGATACCTGATGCCTTTGTGAATGCAGGGTTTGCACCAGCAGCACTCATGGCAAGGCCTGGTTTACTTCTCATAAATAAATAAACCACAAAGCATATTAAGAGGAAGAAAAGAATCAATCCTGTTGGTATAGGTAAACCCGTTACTTCATCTCCTATTGAAAAGAAAAGAAAATCATTTAATACTTCACCAAAGCTTGAACCAAGACTTATGGTATTTCTCATGCCCTGCTGACCAATAGGCCAAATAAGCTCACCACTTTTAAAAGGAAGTGCAAGCCAAATCATATTCATAAAGGCTATTGCTGAGAAACCAACATAGGTTGAAACTGTCATTTCTGAGCCCTTAACCTTATTAAGTACTAATCCATAACCTATCCCTATTAAAGCACCAAGGCCTACTGCAATTAACATAGCTACTAGTATTGCAAGCCATGGATTACTTATCGCTAGCTCAATACTCAAGGTTGCTCCTAATAGTCCTGCTACAATTCCTAATGATATACCGAAGTTTAGCCCTATTCCACATTGTACTGCTGGTACCATGGCAAGTACTAAAATACCATACATAGCCCAACGACGAATAGTATCTCCCAATAGATTCGGAACACTTAATCCAAGTGGTGCAGCAATTGCAAGCATTAATAGGAAGAAACTTATAATAATTATCCTGGGAAGCCCAAAACTTTCATATGCATTACTTAATTTCTCACGCATTATTAGCACCTTCTTTCATAGTTCCTGCCATAGCTAAGCCATAATCAGCATCTGAAGCATCTGGTGGTAGAATTTTAGCAAGCTTTCCTCCGGAAACGATTGCTATTCTGTCACAAAGAGACCTTAGCTCCACTAACTCAGAACTTACCATAATGATGGTAAGACCGTGGTCATGGTTTAACTTAACTAGGTATTCAAGTACCAACTTTTTAGCGCCTATATCTATACCCCTTGTAGGCTCGGAAACTATAAGTATGTCAGGGTCTAAAGTAATTGCCCTGGCCAAACAAACCTTCTGCTGATTACCACCTGAAAGACTTCCAACAGCTTGTTTTGATCCAGTACATCTAATATCTAAAAGCTCTATCATATTAAGAGCATGTTCTCGGGCTTTCTTTTGATCAAATAGCTTTATAGGTCCTATCTTCTTTAGAAAATCATCCTTGATTTGCATTGCAGTAAAGGCTATATTCTCCTCAATGGATTGATCAAGCAAAAGACCAACTCCACGCCTATCCTCAGAAACACAAGCAACTCCATTACCTAAGGCATTTCCAAGTTGTTTTAAATCAAGGTCCTTACCAAAAACTTTAACACTTCCTTGAGAATCATAAAGTCCCATAATCCCATTTGGAATTCCAATCTTGCCTTGTCCTGCCAATCCACCTATTCCAAAGATTTCTCCCTTTCTAATATCTAGGTCTATACCTTTTACCATCTCACCAGGCATAGCTACATGGAAATCTCTTATGGAAAGAGCTATATCATCATCTTTAATAAGTCTATTATCCTCAAAATCATCAACTAGTTTTTCCACCTTACGACCAATCATAAGCTCAGCTATTTCCACTACTGATGAATCCTTTACATCTTTTCTTATTACAAATTCACCATCACGTAAAATAGTAAGACTATCCGCCACAGCCATTACTTCATCAAGTCTGTGGGTAATAAATATAATTGCTATACCCCTTGAGGCTATTTCCTTCATAATTCCCAATAAACGCTCTGCTTCACTTTCTGTAAGAACGGCAGTAGGCTCATCAAATACCAAGAGTTTAATTCCTGTCTTGTCTATTTCCCTAGCAATTTCTACAAACTGCATATAGCCTATTGGCATTCCTGCTACCTTTGTATATTCTTCTATATTCAAGCCAATATCTGAAAGAGCCTTCTTGGCATCCTTTCGCATCTGTTCAAAATCTAACTTTTCTAAATCTTTTCCAAATATTCTACTTAATAAAGTTGGGTTAGAAATCTCTCTTCCTACTTTAATATTTTCAGTAACTGTAAATCCAGGTATTAACATAAATTCCTGGTGGACCATTCCAATTCCAAAGTTCATGGCATTGTGTGGGGCATCTATTACTGTCTTTTGGCCATCTATTTCAACTGTACCCTCAAAACCACCAGTTGTATGTATAACAGGCATTCCAAAGAGAATATTCATGAGGGTTGATTTCCCTGCACCATTTTCACCCATTAGTGCATGTATTTCACCTGGTTTGACCTTAAGGCTTACGTTCTTAAGAACCCGGTTCCCAAAGTAGTCCTTCGATATCTTGTCCATATTTAGAAGATAAGGTGTTTCCAATGACATCCCTCCTATCTCATTTTTTGTCATCACTTTATTGTTTTAACGCCTTGATTCATATCATGTCATGAAAAACCACCGGCTTGCACTGCAAGCCGGCGGCTATTTAATCTAAATCTGCCGGTTAAGCACCAAAATCATAGAAATCGCAAAGTAGCATAAAGTAGTTATCTAGCTCAACGCCATTTTCATTATACTTAGTTAATTGAGCTTTACCTTCTCCACCTGCTATTCTGTTAGCTATTTGGCCAAGAACGCCTTCATCAAGTGTTCCAGTAGTTCTACCTTCTAATACTTCTACTGCATAGTCAACACCTGCTTCAACCATTAACATGTTTACAGGTACAGCCCATGTAGCCATTCTATCTTGTTGGTCGTATTCTACAAGTTTTTCTTGGATTGAATCAAGCATAAATTGAACATCACCTTCGTGACCAGCTACGTTGATATTAAGTGCAGCTGGATATCCATGATATGGACTTGGGCAACATTGTTGTGGATATATTGCTCCTTGTTCAAGTATTGAACGGATTAGTGGTTCCTGCATTGCACAGTTTGTTGAGAAGAATGCAGTATCCTTTCCATATTGTGCAAGTTGACGAGGAACGTCTTCTAGGATAAACTGTTGTGCACCTGATACACCAGCATCTCCTGTTGGGTCTGGAGCAGTTACATCAACAAATTCAATTCCAAGCTTTTCACATTCTTCAACCATAAGCTCACGACGAGCAGCGATTGTAGCATATGACAAGTGACGTGGGAATGAATAGTGAATAAATGTTGTAGCACCCATTTCTTTAGCTTTTTGAGGTATGGATTTACCCATTGAAATCTCATCAACTAACATTACTACGTCAGCCTTGCTAGAAATTGTAGCTGGGTCTTCAGCCGCAACTCCTGCTATAAATAGCATATCAGGTCTTGTTTCACGAACCTTGTCTATAGCTGCTGATGCACCTGGAACCGCTTGAACAAATACGATTGCCTTAATTTGTGGATCTGATGCAAGAGCTACTACGTTTGCAATTGTAGTTTCAGTTTCTGCTGAAAAGTTATCTGGATATGTAGCAGTAACAATTTTATCTCCATATTTTGCTACCATGTTTTGAGCTGCTTGATACTCTTCCTCACCTTGGGAAACAGTACCAGTTATGATTCCGATTTTATAATCAGGATCCTCGGATGGCGCTGGAGCTTCTGCTGCTGGTGTTTCTGTTGCTGGTGTATCTGTTGTAGCTGGAGTTTCAGCCGGTGCTTCTGCTGTACGGCAAGCTACTAGTGTAAACACCATAACTAAAGCCAATACTAAACACAAAATTCTTTTAGTCATCAATATTCCTCCTTTTTTTAGTGATTGAATTTATGAAGAATTCAATCTTTTCTAATATATACATATTATACCTTCTATTCTTTCAGAATTCAATCATTTTTGTAAACGATTGCTTTCCGTAATTATCTAAAGCAAATGGTTCAAATCATTCATAATCTGCATTTCTATAGAAATCTACCCTATCTTCAAGAGGTGGATGGGTGTAATACCATAGCTCATATATCGTAGATGCCCTTGGTATTCCAAGACTAGTATCATATAGTTTTTCCATAGCAGTGACAGCAGATTGTCTGTCATTTGTTAAGCTTATTTCATATCTGTCAGCCTGAATTTCCATATTCCTAGATATATAATTTGATATAGGGTTGGCAAAAAAGCTAAATAAGTTTAAACATAGAATTAATAGGGGCAGGGATGCATAATTATATAGATTCCTAAAACCAAAGCTTCCCCTAGAAGAGACCAATATCCAATCCGATAATCGATATAAGAAGAACATTATTATGAAACTTCCTAGTATAGAGCTTATAATATTCTGCCATATATGACCCTTTACATAATGACCAATTTCATGAGCCGTAATACTTATTAGCTCATCCTCTGTTAAGTTATTTACAGTTGTATCCCATAATACAATCCTTCTGGATTTAAAAATACCAGTCATATAGGCATTCATAGTCTTAGTATCCTTGCTCTTATCTACGATAAATATATCCGCTTGGCCTAT
>CAZPZN010000047.1:0-13679 GCA_964590735.1 uncultured Tissierella sp. | reverse complement strand
AAACCAACATCAATAAAATATGTACAGGCCTTAATATTCCAGATCACTTTAGAGAGCTATCTTTTGATAGATTAAGTGGTGGCGAAAAGACTAGAGTTCTCCTTGCTAGGCTTTTATTAGAAGAGCCTGATTTACTCCTACTTGATGAACCTACCAACCATTTAGACATAGAATCCATTGAATGGCTAGAGGAATTTCTTAAAGAGTACAAAGGCTCTGTAATAATGGTATCCCATGATAGGAGCTTTTTAGAAAAGCTTGCAACCAGGATCATAGAAATGGATCCAACAGGAGCCAATATATATGAAGGTAATTATAGTTTCTATTTAATAGAGAAGGAAAGAAGGTTTGACCTTGCCTATAGGGCTTACCTAAATAATCAAAGAAAAATCGAATCTATGGAAAGACAAATAGAAAGATATAGAATCTGGGGTGCTATGAGGGATAGCGATAAGATGTATAGACGGGCTAAGGAACTAGAAAAGCGTCTTGATAAGGTTGAAGTCATAGATAGGCCTAAGGATGATAATGCAAAGATTAAACTAAATGCATCTAACATACAAAGGTCTGGAAAGATAGTTCTGGATATTGATGATTTAAGAAAATCCTTTGGAGACAAAAACCTATTTTCAAATCTCTCTTTTACCCTATTCTATAAGGATAGACTTTGCATAATGGGGGATAACGGAAGCGGAAAAACCACCCTATTAAAGCTTATATTAGGAGAAGATGATAATTTTGAGGGTAAAGTAAAACATGGGACCAATATTAGTATAGGATATCTACCCCAAAATGTTATTTTTGAAGATGAGGAATTAAGTATTTTAGATTATTTTGCATCTAAACATAGACTCAGCAATTCAGATGCAAGGAAGGAACTGGCTAAGATGCTCTTTATAAGGGATGATGTGTTTAAGAAGATAAAATCCCTTTCTGGTGGTGAGAAGTCAAGGTTAAGGCTAGCTTCCTTAATATTTGATAAGGTAAATCTTATGATCCTAGATGAGCCTACAAACCACCTAGATATAGACTCAAGGGAAGTCCTTGAAGATACATTAGCTGATTACAATGGAACTATTTTATTTGTATCCCATGATAGGTATTTCGTAGAAAAGCTGGCAAATAAAATGTTAATCTTCGAAAATTTTAAAGTTGACCTATATCCTATGCCTTACAATGAATACCTTGAAAGAAGCCATAGATTAAATATTGAAACTCCAATAGAGAAGATAAAGAAAGAGCCAAAAGCTCCACAAAGAAAATCTGAAAGAAAACCAAATAATACCTATAGGATAAATGCATTAAACAAAGAAATAGAAGAGCTAGAAGGAAATTTAGATAAATTATCCTTTGAAATGGAAGCCAATAATGATGATGCTGATAAGTTATATGAGCTTTATACAGATAAGGAAAACTTGGAGAATAAGCTTCTTGAGTGTTATGAGGAGCTGGAAATCCTACAATAAAACAATAGGGACGGTTATTTTTGTTCCAAAAAAGCCTAAAGGAAAGTAAATTGACTTCCCTTTAGGCTTTTTGAACTCTATTTACTTTTTCTTAAAAAATCCACCAAATATGTTACCAACATCATCTACAATACTTCCATCACCGTCAGCATCAAGAATCTTTGATACTGAACTCATTATATTACCGTCTTTACCAGCTTGACTTCCTAAAATTCCAGTAAGCATACTTGCTAAACCAGATGAATCAACATTATTTGAAGACTTTTGTTTTCCTAGAGTACCTAATAACATAGGTGCAAGTAAACTCATAATATTTGAAACCTGATTAGCCTGTAGTCCAGTTTGATTTGCAAGATTACCTTGTACCTTCTGTTTATTATTACCTAATACATGATTTAGAATCTTAGCTCCATCTTCTCTGTCCACATTATTAAGGAAGCTTTCAATATCATCAACATTGTCATCCTTGTGATTGTCTAATGCTTTAGCTAATGAAGAAGCTCCTTCTTCTGTGCTGGCATTCTTACCTAGGGATTGAATTAAAGTTGGAAGGCCTAATTTAATTAATTGTTGAACTTGAGATGCATCTGCTCCTGTAGACTGACTCAACTGATTCAATACTTTTTCATTTTCTAGCTGGCCTGATAATAAATCCATTATATCCATATTATTATCTCCTAAAGTTTATTTTTCCTATCTAATTTATACCGCTATTTAATAATATTCAAACAAAATACTTTTACTAACTAAAGAGCCTTAATGTTACCAAGCAGCTATTTCACCATCTGTGCGCTTTTCTGTCCCTCCACATAAGACTCCAGATTCGTCTCTCCATATAATCTGTCCACGTCCGAAAGTATCATAGTCTTGTCTACTAACTATATTATGACCTACTTTAATTAACTCCTTAACAATATCATTTGGAAATTCAGGTTCAACTAATACTGTCTTATCCTCTATCCATTGCCATCTATATGCATCTAGTGCTTCTTGAGGATTCATATGAAAATCGATGGTATTCATGATCACTTGCACATGTCCTTGAGGCTGCATAAAGCCTCCCATAACTCCAAATGGACCTACTGCCTTGTCTCCCTTAGTTAAGAATCCAGGAATAATAGTATGGTATGGCTTCATTCCAGGTCTAAGACCATTATGGTGATTTATATCCAAACTGAAGTTGTGGCCTCTATTATGTAGGGCAATTCCTGTTTCAGGTACAACAAGCCCAGACCCAAATCCCATATAATTACTCTGAATCATTGATACCATATTGCCCTCCTCATCAGCTGTGGCTAAATACACAGTCCCGCCAGAACTAGGTTTACCCGGTGATGGTGTAATTGCTTTCTGACCAATTAAGTCCCTTCTCAAAGCCGCATACTCTTCTGAGAGTAACTCTTCAACAGTGACCTTCATGGCCCTAGGATCTGCTACATAGGTCTTTCCATCCATATAAGCTAATTTCATTGCCTCTATCTGCTTATGAAAGCCTTCCCATGATTCCTTTTCCTTAAAATCAAACCCCTTTAAGATATTCAAGGTCATTAAGGCTACAATTCCATGGCCATTTGGTGGTATCTCCCACACATCATAACCCCTATAATTAATACTAATTGGGTCAACCCATTCTGAATGGAATTCAGCTAAATCCTCTGACCTTATAAAACCATCATATTTTCTGGAAAAGTCATCAATTCTTTCTGCTAGCTCTCCTCTATAGAAAGCCTCTCCATTAGTTTCAGCTATTAATTTCAAAGTTCTAGCATGATCCTCTGACTTCCAGATTTCTCCTGGCCTTGGCGCCCTCACATTAGGAGCAAAGGTCTTAAACCAAGATTCAAATTCTGGTCCTTTAAGAACATCCTTATATTTCTTAAAAGCATTGTCCCAAAGTTTTGCTACAGTGGGAGAAACAGGATAGCCTTCATTGGCATAATTAATTGCTGGTCTTAGGACTTCTCCTAATGGAAGTTTTCCAAATCGTTTAGATAAGGCTGCCCAACCTGCTGGAGCCCCAGGAACTGTAACTGGAATAAAGCCATGCTCAGGCATTTCACTTACTCCTCTCTCCTTCAAGGCCTCAATAGAAATAGCCTTTGGAGCGAATCCACTAGAATTCATACCATGTAGCTTATCCTTGGTCCACACTAGGGCAAAATTATCGCCACCTATACCGTTGCAGGTGGGCTCAACTACTGTAAGTGCAGCAGCAGTTGCAATAGCTGCATCTATGGCATTCCCACCTTTTTTTAATATCTCCAAGCCAGCTTGTGAGGCTAAGGGTTGACCAGTTGCAACCATCCCTTTTTTTGCATAAACAACATTTCTTCTAGATAGATAATTGTATCTTAAAGAATCAAATTCCATTATTTTACCCCCTTTTTAAACACGGTAGTGTCAAGTTGAAAACTCTTTTTCAACCTCTTTATAATAAGTTAACGGGGGAAGTGATCATTTTATTGCATCAATTTCAAATTATTTATTTTTAATTAATTTTTAATCATCTTCTTCCTCATCATCATCATCATCGTCATGATCATCGTCATCGTAGTCGTCATCGTCATTATCATCGTCATCATCATCGAAATCATCTTCACCATAAACATCATCAAAGTCGTCGTCCATGTCGTCATCCTCATCATCGTCGTAAATGTGATCATCCTCCATATCATCTTTTTCAAACTTAAGGACTTTTCCTGTATATCCATGAATTTCAATTCCATAAATAAAATTATTTGCTACTATGTGGATTTCGTATTCCATATCATCATCAAGTTCAAACTTAATAATCCTACCATTAACTAATCCTAGAGCTATTTCTCTAGCTCTTTGTTCACCAATTAATTCATTTCTTGGCGGATTATTG
Source organism: uncultured Tissierella sp. (assembly GCA_964590735.1). Lineage (GTDB taxonomy): Bacteria > Bacillota > Clostridia > Tissierellales > Tissierellaceae > Tissierella_B. The sequence continues at coordinate 9,344 of CAZPZN010000047.1, read as the reverse complement.
ATTCTCTCATAATCTTCACTATCTATAATCTTTTCAATATCAATACCAGTATTACGAGATATTTCAATTAATTCATTCATGGATAGATTTACAAGGTCTTCAGTCTTAAGATCAGGATTTAATATTATCATATTTCTAATAAAGGTCATCTTTCCTAGGGAAACCCCATATCTCTTAGCAAATTCCTCCACCGTATTGGATCTATCAAGGGATTGAGATAATAAAATAGGGTTTTTATCATCAAACTTATTGTGAATAATATGATTCAATTCGTTGACCTGCTTTTTACTCTTTTCCATGTCCTTATTATATACAGAGACCAGGATTACATCATCATCTTCATCTAGATAGGCCTTGTTTACCAGGGAGTCCAATATATTTTCTGTAACCACATCTAGGTCTTTATTTTTAAATTCAATATCCTTAATGATTTCCTTGGCATCCTCATTTATTGGATCTAACTTAATTACCTTATCCCTCTTATTAGTAGTAATCTGAATTCCAGGGTTTACATCAAGATAAATCTCACTATCAGGTAGCCTAACTTGTTGAATGTTAAAGAAAACTAACATAAAGACCGCTGCCGCTGAAACAAAGGACATTATAGATTTATAAGATACTTTACTCTGCCTAGTAATGTCATCATGTTTCATCATTTTTACTACAGGTTGGCTTTTTATACTTTTCAATAGGTCGATTGGAGCTGCTTCTATACTACCTTTTATATGGTCCAATATCTCTTTATCCTTCATATTCTTCAGCTCCTTCATTAAGATGTATTCTTAGCTTCTTTAATGCTCTGTGATACTTAGAAAGTGTTGTTGAGAGTTTAAGTCCTATATTCTCGGCAATTTCCTTATGTTTAAGTCCTGATACTGCATATAATATAACTATTTTTCTCTCATCCTCATCTAAATTCTTTAGTACAGTTTCTAAAACCAGCCTATCTTCATTGTCAGTAATATAGGAAAAGTTCAAATCATTGGCGATCTCACCGGAATCCATATTGAATTCTCTCTTGCCTTTTCTTATCTTGTCATAATAAAGATTTTTAGATATGGTAAACATCCAGGCCAAAGGCTTACCCATGGGCTTATACAAATGAGCTGATGACATAATCTTTACATAGGTCTCCTGCATCAAGTCCAAGGTTTCATCATGATTTTTAACTATGGATAATATATACGCATATAAAGTTCTCTCTGTAAGTTTGTATAGCTCATCTAAGGCATCCATATCGTTAGCACCGATTCGCTTAAAAAGTCTTTCATCTATATAAACTTCCTTGCGGTTGGAATCCTTGGGCCCATCATCCATGACAAAGGTGAATAAAATCATTTCAACAGCTCCTTCTAATAAGATAACGTAATTAAACTCAATTTTATTGCATATTTAAGCTAGTCTAAATTTAATATAATAGAACTTTCTATCAATGAGTAACAAGAAAAGCTACATATGTCTATCCTTCTACCCTTTTATCCTATAATTATTTGATTTTATACTAATATTAACATGATTAAGTTATAATAATATTAACTAATAAAGAAATGGTGATTGTATGGATTACGATGATAGAGCTCGATTTGAGCTTAGTGTCTGGAAAGTAGAAATGAGAAAAAAGCCCTCTATTTTAGAAAAGACTTCAAAGAGTGCTCAAAGAAAAGTTAATGGGATATTTCCTGAAAAATATCATGAAATAATAACTGCTACTATAAGGAGCCTGACCAAAACTGTCTTATATGGGTCTCAATTCGTTACTAAGGCACCTCTTAAAGACTTAAGTTTAAAAGAACGGGAGCTATTGGTAACAGAAAAAGCAAACTTCTATAAGACTACTGCTACTATTGAAGGAGCTGCAACTGGTGCTGGAGGTTTTATCTCTGGACTAGCTGACTTTCCGCTTTTACTAAGCATTAAATTCAAATTCTTATATGATATCGCAAGTATTTATGGATACAATGTGGATAACTACACTGAAAGGTTATACATTCTCCACATTTTTCAATTAGCCTTCTCCAGTAAAGCTCATATGAATAAGGTATTCTATCGAATGGAGCATTGGGATGAATATATTAATTCCTTACCAAGTGATATTAATGATTTCGACTGGAGGGATTTTCAAGAAGAGTATAGAGATTACCTAGATATAGCAAAACTACTACAAATGCTTCCTCTTGTAGGGGCTATTGTAGGCAGCTATGTTAATCATAAATTATTGAAGAAACTAAGCGAGACTGCCATAAATTCTTATAGGATGAGATTGTTTGGGTAACACTATTTATGACTAGTTCTATAATTCAAGGCCAATACTTTAAGTGGAAATCCTATAAGAGTAGGAAATAGACCCCTGTTAATTAAATGATACAAGGCAGCTTAATAAATTGGGATTATTAGCATCCTCATATATAAGTTAGGAGTTGAGTAAATGTGAATTTAGAAGGAAAATTGCTAGAGAAGATTACTAATGACCTAATAAATTGGATAAAAATCAGTATGAAAAATTCAGGAGGGACTAGGGCGATAATAGGGGTATCTGGTGGTAAGGACAGCTCAGTTACTACAGCCTTATGTCTTAAGGCCTTGGGTAAAGAAAATGTACTTGGAGTCTTAATGCCAAATGGAATTCAAGCAGATATCGGATACTCTATGGAGATCTGCTCATTTTTAGAGATCAAATATACTGAAGTAAATATAGTAGATATTTTTAATACATTTGAGTTCACTTTAAATAATATTAAAAGAGAGGTTATGCCAGAAATTTCAGAGAATACTAGGATAAATTTACCCCCGCGTATTCGCATGACTTTACTATATGCTTTATCCCAATCAATTCCTAGTAGCAGAGTTATAAATACAAGCAATCTTTCGGAGGATTGGATTGGGTATTCTACCGTCTATGGGGATACTGCTGGTGCCTTCTCTCCCTTGGGTATGTTAACATCTGATGAGGTTATACAAATTGGAAAGTTTATTTGCCTTCCCGATAAATTCGTAGTAAAAAAACCTAGTGATGGCTTAACAGGTAAAACCGATGAAGATAATTTTGGTTTTTCCTATGAGGTCTTAAATAAATATATTAGAGAAGGACAAATCCAAGATCCAGCAATAAAGAATAAAATTGACTATTTGCATAAAAACAGCAGATTTAAATATGAACCTATACCAATATTTGATCCAAATTTACCTCTAGGATAGGATAATAGAGATTATAAGCAGTTTCAAAAATTAGGAGGATTACTATGCTTTTTATTATCGATATGCAAAATGAATATGTAGACCCTGGGTCAGAAAAGTATATAAAAGATGCTGAAAAGCTTATCCCAGGGATAATCCAAAAGATTAAAGATTATGAAAAGAATGAAGACATGATGTTTTACACTAGAGATATTAACCTCCTAGTTGATTATCAAGGACAAATGGAGAAAGAAGATAATATAGAAAATGTGAACAATGAGAAGACAATTAAAGAAACAGAAAATAAATTAAGTCCTGAAGGGAAAGTAGGCACTAAGCCCTATAGAGACCTACTAGAAAGACATACTGAAATCAAGAAGACCTATTATGCCATTCCTCCAGAAAGACTTTTAGAAATACAAGAAATATTTAAAGACAAGAAACATGTAATAGATAATATTGAATTCGTTGGTGTAGAAACAAATATATGCGTATTGGCAAATGCCATATGTGTTCAAAGCGCCTTCCCTGAAGCTACAATAATTGTTGACTCAAAACTTTGTAAGGCGAAAGATGAAAACAATCATAAATATGCACTAACGACCATGGAGTCATTAGGTATGAAAGTAAGAAGATAAGAAAAATCTATTTATTTTTCAATTGCTAATGCAAATATATTTGTCATTCCAGCCTCTTCAACCCGGTTTTTTATTTCTCTCTTATCTATAATGTATAGATTAAGGTCTTTCATCCTTTCGAAATATATTGACCCTGAGAATGTATATTTCTTAGTCATTCCTTCTGGATTTGACATTCTTTCTTTAACATAAGCAATAGCATCCCCTGTTGCTAGGCTTTCAGGAATAGAGATTAATTCCTTGTCTAAGGCATATCTCACACTATTATGTCCTGCCAGAGTTCCAGTAACTATAGCCTCTGTATGGCCAACTAACAGGCCCGCCTTTTCACCGCAGCAAAATAGGTTTTCTCCACCTTCAACTTTAAGATAGTTATCCCTAGGAGCCATGGCAAAAAACCTCATAGAGTTTCCTTTACCACCTGCATATGGATCCTCATATCTTACATCTTCAAAACCCGGTATCCTTCTTAAGGTTTCTATATTGTAATATGGTGTCATAAGCTTTGCATGACCTGTATCTAAAAGTATAATATTATCCTTAAATTGTGGAAGAGCATATTGTTGACAAGCCTTTTTATCAAGGTGGTCTTCTATAAGGTCTTTAGGAAGAGGTATAACTGCCACCCCCTTCTCATTAAGAACTTTTTGAGTCTCTTTTGAAAGGGATTCCTTGTAAAGCTTACAAGAACCACTCATTGCACCTATTGAGCCATCGGCTTTATATCCTATGGATTCCTGAATTCCAGCAAGACCTGTAAGACTTACTCTAGCTCCAAAGCTTGGGCATCTTAGAATGCACATGACACATCCATTGCCATACTTTGTACAGTTATTAATAGGTCCCGCAGTTCCTGTGGCATCGATAAACACATCACCCTCATATGTATTGCCATCAGAATTTTGAACCTTTAAAATTTTCCCATTATCAGTTTCAATCTTATTAGCACGCATATTAAATACAATATTTATTCCTAAGCTTATTAGATGCCTCATAACTTCTCCAGGAGTCTTTCCTACATCATAAAGATTTGCATGGTCATGACCTGGAAATTCTATATTTATATGTTTTGAATTCTTATCACAAATCTCAAAAAGATCACCACTACCCATTGCAATAATTTCTTCAGCTGCAGTATATCTTCCGTTGTTTCTCATAATTCCACCAACTAACCCTGTACCAAGAAGCATATCCGTTCTTTCTAAAATAGTTACTTCTGCACCTGCTTTTCTTGCACTAATAGCTGCAGCACAACCTGCCCAGCCTCCTCCAACAATAATCACCTTTTTCATATCTAGCCTCCATTAAATTATATGTAGTAAATAATAGTCTTTAGAACAAATCTCTTTCTAATCTTAATTTGCTAACAAAAAACAAAACAAGACGATAGAATTCACTAACGTCTTGCTTTATTAGACTACATAATATGCAACATCTTTTTAGGATAGCTTACTTAAAAACTATCTTATTAATATTATCCACTAAAGACTCCCATGAAAATCGATTAATAGCCTCTTTTTCATCTTCTGAAATTTCTTTTCTACTTCTGATTTTTTCTATTTGGCTTAGAATAGCTTCTTTGAGGTCTTCTCTAAATTTTGGTAAATCTTCTTCAACAGGCTTATCTACATCATAAATTCTCGGTAGCGGAATATATTTTATTATTCCAGAATCCTCTACTTCCTTGCCCAAAAGGGTCATCAAGGCTTCTATTTCCGTGGTAACTACATAAAGACCTGAAGCTAGTGATTCTATAGCCATAAGACCCAAACCTTCATAAAAAGAAGGCATTACAAATATATCTTTTCCCCTAAGTTCATCTCCCAAGGCTACTTGGTCTTTTACATTGTATACTCTTATACTTTTATCCCCATTAATGTATTTCTCTATCTCTTTCTTGCTCTTTTCATCTGGTGAACCGATTATATCTAAAGTAATATCATCTAAATTAAGGTCCTTATAAACCTTTAATAATTCATATATTCCTTTAGATGGATCAATCTTAGCTGCAAAGACTAACCTTATTTTATCCCCATATTCCTTTTTCTTAGGAGGATAAAAGATATTTTCATTAAAACCTCCACCTATGGTAATTATTTTATCTCTTTTAATATCCTTATAGGTATTAGTAATTTCACCTATATAATTCTCTGATAAAGCAAAGACCAAATCCAATTTATCTAAATTCTTAACATACTTATTATAGATATCAGGATTCATTTGAGCTTGTCTCATGTCAGTATTATGAAAGACTCCAATTATCTTTGAATCAGTGAAAATCTCTGCAACAATTGAAGATAGTATCCAAAGATGATGAGCAAAGATTACATCTGGCTTATATACTTCCTTAATAGCTATTAGTCTCTTCTTAAAGGCATTAACCCACTGATCGTACATCTCATCTGTCATTTTGGAATAAAGGGTGTTATCGTAAGGCATAACATCACTCATGCCCACTATTGGGAAGGGTACTTCTTCAGATTTAAACCTTACAGCACTTATATCCTCTTCATCTAATAGGTCCCATTTATAATCATCCTGGATTCCAAATACTACCTTTTGCTCATAATCATATTTTTTAAAGTTCTCTACCAGATTAGAAAAATAAACTCCAGATCCGGTTCTAGAAGGTAATTGAGCTAATACATGTAATAACTTCATACTTATCCCTCCTTTATCACTCTATAATCAAATTCCAAATAAACTACATCCTCTTCATCATATATCTTATCACTTGAAAGCTCTATGGCTATTAATTCTTGCCCATTTACCCTTATATGATATTCAACAAGGGCTCCCTTAAATATCCTTTTTACAATCTTTCCTTCTATAGTATCTTTCATAAACACATCATGCAATTTTATATGTTCAGGCCTTACAAATACTACTTGTCCATCTAAGCTCTTTATATTTGAACGCCCTATAAAATGTAATGGAAATTCTCCATTTGGCTCATTATATATCTCCATAGGGGAAGAAATTTGCTCTATCTTTCCTTTATTCATTAAGATAATCTGGTCAGCTACTGAAAAAGCATCCTCTTGATCATGGGTTACAAAGATGGTGGTAATATTAAATACCTTTTGTATCCTTTGGATTTCTTCTCTCATAACTAATCTTAATTTGGCATCTAGATTTGAAAAAGGTTCATCTAATAATAATAGGTTTGGCTTTACCACTAAAGACCTTGCTAAAGCTACTCTTTGCTGTTCTCCGCCTGAAAGTTGATTAATTCTCCTCTTGTCATAGCCCTTCAAGCCTACCATCTCTAAAATCTCTTGGCCTTCTTTAGTGGCATCTTTCTTCTTAAAACCTTTAAATTTCAAGCCATATATAACATTTTCTAATACTGATTTATGTGGAAACAAGCCATAGGATTGAAATACGGTGGATATAGGTCTCTCCTCTGGGCTTAATTTCAATATCTCTCTATTATCAAGAATAAAAGATCCTGACTCAGGATGTTCAAAACCACCTAAGCACCTTAATATAGTAGTCTTTCCAGACCCACTTGGTCCAAGGATACAGGTCATAGACCCTTTTTCTGCTTCAAAAAAGACATCATCCACTACCTTTTTATCCCCATATATCTTAGTTAAATTGGATACTCTAAGAAACATGTTTAATCTTCTCCTTTCTTGATAACAGGAAGAAATACATTCCATTTACAAATAGACAAGTCAAGATAATTAAAAATGCAATAACAGATCCTACACCATATTTTCCTGATTCAATAACATCAAACATGACCATGGTAGCTAACTTCTGCTTTGGATAAATTAGAAATATAATAGACCCAATGGTGGTCATAGTAGATGTAAAACCATTAACAAAGGATATATATATACCTGATTTGCTCAAGGGAAGTATAATATCTCTAATTACATGAAGATTATGGCCACCTAGATCTTTAACAGAGTTAATAGAATCCTTATTTATCTGAGTTAATGTAGAATAGCCTACCTTGGATGCAAAGGGAAGTTGTCTAAAGGTAACGTTTAGGATTACTATTAAGAGGGTTCCTGTCAATTCCAATGGGGGTCCGTTAAAGGCCAAAATATAGCCTATCCCAAAGAAGGTCCCAGGCACAATATATGGCATAGTTGCTATAAAATCTATTATCTTCATTGACTTATAATTTCTTATAAAAGCATAGTACTCCAATATTAATCCAATAATAGAGCTAACTAATCCAGCTATAAGGGAGACAAATATGGTTCTTGGAAATGTAGTTATTACGCTTAACTTACTATCCCTAAAATGATCTAAGGTAAAGTACATTTCACCCTGATGCATATCAGTAAAAGCCGACATTATTATGGAGCTATACTGGATTAAAATCCAAGCTAAAAAGAATATAGCCCCAAATTTTATAAGATTATATAAGAAACCTTCTCTTTTGATACTAATCCCTTGGCCTGAGCTAGTCCCATGCTGACTCATAGCCACAGTATTAAACTTAGTCATATAGATTATAAATACAATAATTGCTGGAATAAATAAAATAACCGAGATAGTAGCAGCCCTTCTTATATTGCCCTTGGCAATTACGGAAAGGTAAGCTTCTGTTGCCAATACATTAAAAGCACCACCAATAATCCTTGGAGTTGAAAAATCCGCTAATGACCTGATGAAGGATAGCAGCATAACCACAGTAATTGCAGGTATTATTAGAGGCAATATAATATCCTTAATAATATCCGTAGTCTTAGCTCCCAGAGAACGTGCTGATTCTATAAGGGTTTTATCTAATTGTTTTAAATAGCCTATAAGAAGGATTGCATTCATGGAGGTAAAGCCTAAGCTTTGCATTAAGACAATTCCCAATTGACCATAAGGGGATACAGACAAGCCCAATAATCCATGGGTTATAAAGCCCCTTCTACCAAATAACCTTATATAGGAAAGGGAAGTGACAAATGGTGGGGAAATAATGGTTAGCATAAGGATCGCCATGATTATCTTCTTTACCTTATCTGTTGATGTGTAGGAATAAACTGCAACCATTATCGATAAGAGAGTGCTTAATATGGTAGAATATATTCCAGTAGTAATTGAATTCTTTATCAAATAAGATTCCTCTTTAACAAAGGTAAAATAAGATAAATCAACATTCCCATCTTCTAATAATGAAGTCATAAATACAGAAACGAAGGGATATAGTATAAAAATTAGTACAGATAATATTATTATAATCATTAGTATTTTATCTAATGAATCTAGAATTTTCTTTCTCATATTATTTCCTCTCAAGATTTAATCTAAGGTAGTTAATGATATTGTCCACTAACATTTACCCCAATAAAGCCTTGTATAACTAATTTCAAGTCTTCAATCTAAACTAACAATATAAATTTGTCCTCCACTTGAATGAGTAAAACTTTGGCGATGCCAAATGTAGCTTTTCTTGTTACTCATTGATGGGAAGTCCTATAAATCAAGAATAAAAAAGTAGGACTTCCCTATTCGTAATAAAAAAAAGGCGGAATGGTATCCCATTCCACCAATCTATTATTTACCTGCTGTTAGTTC
>CAZPZN010000046.1:0-14190 GCA_964590735.1 uncultured Tissierella sp. | reverse complement strand
AAATCATAGATAATATCTAGTATCTCCCTTCTAAAAATAGGATCTAAGCCTGAAGTTGGTTCATCCATAATTATTAACTGAGCATGATGACTTAAGGCAATGGCAAGTGCAAACTTGGTAACCATCCCCTTAGACATTCTCTTTATTACATACTGAGGCTTTAAGTCAAATTTCTTAAGATACCTTTCGTATTGCTTTTCATCCCACTGGGAATAAAAGGGGGCTATTATATTCTTCATCTTTTCCAGGGTTAAATCTTCGTAGAAATAGGGTTCATCGTACACGAATCCAATTCTATCCTTTATTTCAATTTCAGATTCTATATGGTCTTTGCCAAATATCTTAATCTCTCCTGAATCCTTCTTAAGTAAATTCATTATGAGTTTTATAGTAGTAGACTTGCCTGATCCATTAGGCCCAATAAATCCCATAATATATCCCGGCTCTAGTTTAAAGGATATATCATCTAATTTAAATCCCATAAAAAATTCCTTAGTTAGGTTTTTTACTTCTAGCATATTAACCCTCCTCGAATAAAATCTTCAAAATAGCATTGATATCATCATAGGTAAAACCCATAAGCTTACTTTCATCGACTATTACTGAAAGCTTATCTTCGACTAACCTAAGCTTCTTTTCCCGCATAAATTCAAGATTCTGAGCTGCTACATATGAACCTTTTCCTGGTACGGTCTCAACAAAACCTGCCTTTTCCAGTTCCTCATATGCCCTCTTAGTAGTAATAACTGAAATCTGCAAATCCCTTGCCAAAGCCCTTATTGATGGCAATATCTCCCCTTCAGCTAAATCCCCTTTTATTATCTGTGACTTTATCTGGTTGACTATCTGATTGTAAATTGGTTCGTTTGAGGTATTTGATATTACGATTCTCATGGAATCCCTCCTAAGCCATTTCGACTGTATATACCTTATATACCCAGTATATGCAAACTATACACACTTGTCAATGCTTAATACAAATCATATTTAAATTAATTTTGGGTATAAATAAAGTATTAGGGATTGTGTTTGGTATAAAGCTTTAATCAATACTATGCAGTAAGAATGGAGGCTTAAAATGAAAAAGTCAATTGCACTAATTCTAATTTTATTATTGGTAATCATACCTATTAATGTACATGGAGAAGAGAGTCTAGAGATATCTAACTGGCAGGTCACCTCGCAACTTTTAGAGAATGGCGATCTCCAGATTACAGAGGATATAACTTACAATTTTAATGATGAATTTAACGGTATATATAGGGATATAAACCTGGATGGTACAGATGGGATAAAGGACTTCAGTGTCACAGAAGTCACATTTGGTGACCCAATAGAGTATTTAAATAATCAGGATGCCAAAATAGGAGATGCTCATGTTTATAGTCATAATATGGATGGAAATACCATAAGGTATATGATATATTCACCATCTAAGGATGTGCAGAAGATATTTAGCTTTTCCTATCTTATTAAAAATGTTGCTGTAATCCATAAAGATACAGGAGAGCTATATTTTAAGTATCTTGGGGATGAAAATGAGACTCCTATTCATAATTTTATTGCAAGCCTAGCCTTACCTCAAATGGATAATGATCTTGTAAAGATATTTGCCCATGGTCCCTTAAATGGTACTATTAATTTTACAGAGGATAATTTAATAAGATTAGAAGTGACCAATGTTCCTTCAAGAACCTTTATTGAGGCAAGAGTTCTATATCCCCTTGATTATACACCTTTGGCCACAAGATTAGGTGATAGTAATATTGATACTATATTAGACGAGGAAGCATCTTTCTTAGAAGAAATCGAGCAGGAGGTCATAAGAAGGGAAAATACAAAATCATTATTCAATAAGGTATCTTTAGCCATATCCGCTGTTGGTGCTGCCATAGCAGGTGTCTTCTTGAGTTTGATCCTTAAAAATAGAAGGACAACTGATTACGAAGGACTATACCCAGAGGAAATATCCCCAGCTGAGTTAAATCTATTTATGACTGGATATGTGGATAATCGAGGTCTCTTGTCTACTCTATTTGACTTAGCAAGAAGAGAATATATAGAAATCGGAGAACTTAATAAGGATGAAAGAAGCTTTTCTAAAAAGGACTTAAAGAACAAGGATTATGAATTTTTAAGAACAAGAAAAAATGATGGTGACTTATTAGAACATGAAAGATATCTCATGAATTGGCTATTTAATGAAGTAGGCACTGGGACTAGAGTAAGCACATATGATATCGACAGATCTCGTAAGAAGGAATTAATGAATTTTAACAAAAGTCAATCAGACTGGTCTAAGCTTGTAAAAGACCAGCTTAAGACCAGGGAATATTCCGATTCTAAAACTACTAGGATTGGGATAATACTGATTTTAATTAGTATTCCATTAATAATTATTAGTGTTATGTCCATAGTTTTCAATGGCTTATATGGACTCCTAGGCTTGGCTATTTCAGTTATAATATTTGTACTAGGAATTATTTTAGCTGCTAGAAAATCTGACAAAGGGTATATTCAACACAAACTATGGAAAGATTTTCAGAAGGAATTTGAAAACTATAGTGAGTATGATATTGGAGTGCCTAAGGACAAAGTTCTAATCTATGCAGTGGCTCTAGGATTTAGCATGAAAGACCTTGACAAGGATAGAAGGGCCTATGGCACAGACTATTATCCTATGTATTGGGGATTTTGGTATTTCAATAGTCTAAATAGAAAAGGTGGTTCTGACTTTGAAGATAGACTGAATCACAGTTTCTACGGCAGCTCATCAACCACTTCTTCTACTTCCACCAACTTTGGAGGTGGAGGAGGCTTTTCCGGAGGTGGCGGCGGAGGAGCAGGAGGCGGAGGCTCTGGAGGATTCTAAAATCACAAGTTTTATATAAAGATATTCATTCAACAAAAAGGGAGTAATGTGAGACTAAATTCGTCTTACATTACTCCCTTTTCTATAGTTAGTTTTTTTATTTTCCCACGCAAACTAATCTATTACTACTATTTCTAATTGTGAATTACCTTATACCAGATCCTTTAACTTTCCAGTTACCTTATATTCAGTCTTCCTCAATTCATGGATATTCTCTTTACCAAGTAATATCATGAGAACCTTGACCTTATATATAAGATTTTCTAGATAATCTTTTGCATTTTCATATCCTCCATGAACAAGATATGATAGCAACTCACCACTGATTCCAACCAGCTGAGCTCCTAATGCCAAGGACTTTACTACGTCAGTTGCATTTCTTATGCCACCGCTGGAGATTACATTTAAGTCAATAGGCAGCTTTCTACAATTGATTACAGATGCTGCCGTTGGGATTCCCCAACTATAAAGCTCTGTATAATCATAAGCATGATTTCTTAAGTTTTCGATTTCAATAAAATTAGTTCCACCATATCCTGACACGTCAATATCTCGAACTCCAATATCATAAAGTCTTTGTGCTACATCTTTAGATATACCAAAACCTACTTCCTTAACAATAACTGGCTTATCAATAGCTCTGACAATGTCACCTATATTATCGATTATTCCTTTGAAATCCCGATCGCCTTCTTCCATAACCAATTCTTGGGCTGGGTTAAGGTGTAGCTGTATAGCGTCTCCATTTACCATTTCTATAGCTTTCTTAGCTTGTTCGACTGTTGCTTGACCACTTAAGTTGCTTATAACTACTCCATTATTACCTATAATTCCCCTTACAACCTTAAAGGATTCTAAAGCATCATTATCTTCTCCTAGACCAATGGTTTGAGAACCAACTGCCATGGGGATATTAAATTCCTTAGCAAGCATAGATAAATCATGATTAATTTCCTGTGTTAGTGAAGAACCTCCTGTCATTGCATTAATCAGGATTGGATAACTTATTCTCTTTCCTAAATATTCAACAGAAGTATCTATATCATTGAAATTTAAGTTTGGTAGAGCATTGTGCTCTAAGAATACATCGCCTAAAAGTGTATCACCTTGAAAAGAAGTTTTCAAATAATTTTCAATATGCTCTCTTTTTCTAGCACTCCTCATTTTTACACCTCTTCTAATGTTTTCCACGGATTGTATATCAATCCGCTAAGTAGTCTCCAAACATTTCACTAACCACTACATTAAGTGCATCTCTATCATATAAATAATAGCTAATTGCTCCAACATATTCTCCTGCTCCTGGTACAGTTGCTGTAGTCATATTTTCAACATTAATTTTTGAGGCAGAAGCTGCACCCTTTAACATTGATGTCAAAGGTATGTTAGTCTCTACATTATTATAGTATGTTTTTATAAGTGATGGCAATTTTAAGATGTTTTTAGGTTGTAGAGTTTGTTTTACAAGCTCCTTCATAAAATACTGTTGGGTCTTAATTCTACCCACATCCCCTTCAGGATAACCAACAGTCATATCATTATTATGTCTAAATCTTAGGAAATCATGAGCGTTCCTTCCATCAAGTTCCCGAATACCCTTCTTTATGTTTATATTTAATGGTGGTTTTGCCGTAGGGTCTCTATAAATCATGGTCATAGGCACATCTACTACTACTCCGCCAATAGCATCTACTACATCTTTAACTATTTGGTAATCCACCTTTACATAGTATTCAAGTTCAATACCTAAAAAGTCTTTAACTGTTTCTACAGCTAATTCAGGTCCACCTATAGCATGGGCTGAATTTACCTTATCCAATTTTCCATTTACACTTAGTCTAGTATCCCTAGGAATAGAAAACAAAGTAATGTCTCCACTTTCAAAGTCTACCTTTGTAAGCATCATTGTGTCTGTTCTAGTACCCTTGGATTTACTAACGTCTTCTGCATCTACACCCATTAATAGAAATAAAATTTCATTTTTTACTTTTGTATCATCAGGCTCTTCAGCTACAATTTCACCATCAGGATTTTCATCTGAAGCTACAACTGGTTTTTCAGTAAAAAGGGAGCTGAAAAGAGTTGTATATAAAACAGTCAAGATGAGAAAGGATGACAAAAATGCTATAAAGAACTTCTTTTTCATATTTACACCTCATTTTAATGTATAGGAAGCAATTTTGTATTGCCACCAGACATAGTTCCTAGCATATATTTAATATACTAAGAGCTCTTGGACTTATTTTCAATGCTACAATAAATCATACTATAAAAAGGGCTTAAATACAATTAAAAATCATTTAAAATTGTTTACAATCCGACTACAAAATCCAAGCTTGTCGAATTCTTCTCTCTAAAGAAAAAGAAGAGATATATATACCCCTTCTTTAAAAGTTTTAATATTTACTCTGATAATAGGCGCTTTTCACCTTCAAGTTTTCTTATTTCAGAGGCATCATGGCTAAACTCTAAAGTTCCCATATATTCCCCATTTTCATCTCTTAGGGCAAAATATTGAATGATAACAAATTTACCACCCATATTTAGCCAAAACATTTCACTGTCCTTCTTGCCAGATTTAAAGTCATCTACTATAGCATCAACAACATGTACAGATGCAGGTGGATGACAATTTTCTACTGTTCGACCTATTATGGCCTTAGTTCTTGCGAAAAATCTATCCTTAGAGTTAGAGAAATATTTTACAAGATTATCTTTATCTACAAATGTAAAGTCGCCAGGTATATTATTTAGGATTAGATTTAACTCCTTGTGAGAAAGGATTCCCGTTTCAAATCTTATAGCTCCATCCTCAGAAACACTCTCTTTCTCAGTCTTTTTGACTAAGTCTACTCTCTTTAGTTCCCATTCCTTTTCAGGAGCTATTATTGCAAAACCAATTTCATCGGAATCTTGGTATATGCTAATCCATTCGTCTTCTGTAAGAGTTTCTAAAGCCATTGGGAATAATATCTTCTCTTCCTTAAATATCATTTCTTTAATCTGATCACTTGCTGCCTTTATGTCCTCTACAAGTTCTTCTTTATTTCCTGTGTAATTTTTCAAATTTAATTTAATAGCCCTTAACTTTGCTCTTACTTCATCATCAACCCCCCACATTACCTGTGGAGGTGCTGTAATCCCATATTTCTCAAGATATGGAAATATTAAATTTTCCTTTCTACTATAGTGCTTATCTATGTCCCATAATAAATTTATATTTCCTACAAGGTTGGTGATCTTTTCCTTGGAATCATCTTCTGAAAAAGCTTCCAAATTCTCCTTGATCTCCTCATCAATTAATTTACTTATAGCCTCATTTTCTCTTATAAATGTATAGACAGGATGACCTGGAACTTGCTCTGGATGATGAATCTCGTCTAATGTTCCTTTAAATACTTCAGCATGTACATCACAAAGGTATTGGATTTCTTCAATAGGAAGTCCTTCCTTTACAAGGGCTGCTTCCATCTGAGTAATTTCTATAGGAGATGTACCCTCTATAACCTGGGAAAATTTATCCTTTACTTCTTCTACAGTTTTCCCCTCATGTAATTCCTTTATAACCTCTTTAAGCAATTCTTGCCTATGTTCTCTGTTGTTTATTAGTTCACTCATTTTATCCCTCCCGTTCTTACTAATTGTATATTACCCCTGTTTTACCAAAATTACACTAAAAAAGCACCTTAAACTTAATTGTATTGCCTCTTTGTCATATAGATTTGCTGGTTATTGGTGAAGGCCTGCAAGAGAAAAAGATGCTGACATAAGCAGCACCTTTAACATAGTATTTTATTTATATTCTTGCAA
The DNA here is from genome assembly GCA_964590735.1 of uncultured Tissierella sp. Lineage (GTDB taxonomy): Bacteria > Bacillota > Clostridia > Tissierellales > Tissierellaceae > Tissierella_B. The sequence continues at coordinate 7,508 of CAZPZN010000046.1, read as the reverse complement.
CATTCTCATAGCTTCACTTATATATTCATCAGCTTTAGCCATTATAGAATCATCTATTATCCCATTGTTAGCCTTGATATCCTCAACATATTGATTAAGGATAAAGCTAGTTATATATCCTTCTAAAGCGGCTGTCTCTTGGTAACTAGCAAATACCTGATCTAATACCTGCTTGTCCTCACCAGAAATTCTTGTATTAGGTAATCCTTTCATATATGCATTGATCTTATTCTCATATAGGTCTAAAAGCTCTTCATGTCTCAAACCAGCTATATATTTGTTTAAGTGGCTTTCTGTCTTTATTATTCTGTCAGCAAGGTCTTCAAAAGTAATAGTTATACCAGCATCAGCAAAAGGCAGGTTATCTGAATCCATAGCCATTACCTCTAGATATTCATTTAGCTCATCCGAAATAGTATCATTATATTTAATTAGCTTTGTATAATCCACTATAGGGTAGAACTCACCCTCTAAATTCACTAGCTTGTACATATTACCGTATGCATTTTGAATCTCTTCCTTAAGGTCACTATCTTTTATCTCTGATATTTTATCCTCTGGGAAGTACTTTTCTGTTCCAGCTATTGCCATTAATTCATTGTCCTTGTCCGTTGCAAATATTCTATTCATTAGCTCTTCTTTGTCACCATCTAGCCTTTTTTCAAGTTCATCAATCATAATATCAGCTTCTATTTGACTTAATTTCTTAATATTATCATCAACATAGGAGATAAGATCTTCAGAATTACCCTCTTGGCTGATTAGAGCGTTGAAGTCATTCATAATGACTTCCTTTTCATTCTCAGTAGCTTCTTCTACAGGTTCTTCTACTAGAGGAGGAGCCGGAGTCGGTTCGACTGGTTCTTCTTTCTTATTACATCCTGCTAAAAGTACGAAAATTGCAAGGACAAGTATTGGTAAAAATACTTTTTTTCTCATGCTCATACCTTCTTTCTTTTTTAATAGTTGTCCTACTTATACCCATAGCTTAACAGATTATATAGGCTTACTATTTACAATTTTATTACAATAAAACAACAAAAGTATTACAATAAACCAAAAAGCCCCCTAAGGGGCTTTAGACTTCAATATCAGAGGTAATTTCCTAGCTATTATTTCACACCATTTTATCAATCACAATCAGGTATACAAACTCTCATACCTTCTACAAAATCATCTGGAGCTAGGTTTGGATTTGCCTTTAGAATTCTTCCTACTGTTGTATTGAATTTATCTGCTAAATAGAAGACTACTGGTTCATCCCCTGCTGGTATATCAGAAGGTTTGATTATATAAGCTGTAGTTCCCTTAAGACAAGGACATCCTCTATCCTTATGAGGAAGTATACAAAGTTCTTGACCTACTCTAATCTTATCAAAATCAACATCTGGATTACCAGCCTTCAAGTCCATAATGGAAATATCAAATTTTACAAGAATGGAACTTATGGTATCTCCTCTTTCAACTACATAAATTGTACCACCAGGACATCTAATTGGTGATGTCTTTTCAGGAATACAAATTATTTGACCTATTTGCAAATTGTTAGGGTCTATTCCTGGATTAGCTTTCATAAGATCTTCAACGCTTACATTGTATCTAAGAGCTATTGAATACAAGGTGTCTCCTGCTCTAACTACATAGTAAACACCATTACATTCTGGCATTGGGCTTCCCATTGGAATACAAATTACTTGACCTACTTGTAAGTTGTTAGGGTCTATTCCTGGGTTAAGTCTCATAATAGCTTCAACCGTAGTATTGTATCTTATAGCCAACATATAAAGGGTATCTCCAGGTCTTATAGTATAAGCAAAGGAACCTATTGGACACGTTGGTGATACTGATCCTGGTATACAAATCACTTGACCTATTTGTAGGTTGTTTGGATCAACACCTGGATTTATTGCTATTATTGCATTTACTGTGGTGTTATATTGTCTTGCTAGGTTGAATAGGGTATCACCTGCTTTTATTGTGTAAGCAAAAGAACCTGTTGGGCATCCAGGTTGTGGTGCTGATCCCGGTATACAAATCACTTGACCTATTTGTAAATTGTTTGGATTTATTCCTGGATTTATAGCTAATATTGCATTAACTGTAGTGTTATATCTGATAGCTAACAGATAAAGGGTATCTCCTGCCTTTATTGTGTAGGCGAAACTTCCGGATGGGCATTTTCTTTTGCCCATTTCTTTAAGATCACTCATATTAACCACCTTTCCTTCATTAATCGTTGCTATATATATTATGCAAGATTAAGCTTTATGGTTAATACCTTGATGACTATTTCTATTCTTTAATTCCTTATCTATAGAAGAAAGAACCCCTAATTTATTCAAGCTCCATTTAGGCTCATATAAGAGCTCTTTTTTTCCATCTCCTGTTAACCTATGGATTACCATATGAGGTGGAAGTATTTCAATAGCATCTACAATAATATCTATATATTCATCCTTTGTAGGTAAAGGAAATGGATTTTTCCTATAATAATCATATAAGTCCGTATCACTTTGTATATATAGGGAATGTAGCTTAATACCCCACGTCTTGGTATTTGCTACATGTTTAACTGATTCAAGTATCATATCTTTATCTTCACCTGGAAGTCCAATAATTAAATGGCTTACACACTTTATGCCCCTAGCATTAAGTTTCTTTATAGCCTCATTATAGACTTCTAATTCATATCCTCTCCTGACGAATTTGGCAGAGTTTTCATGTATTGACTGAAGTCCTAATTCAATCCATAGGAAGGTCTTGTCATTGAGTTCACTTAATAAATCCAGGACATAATCATCTAAACAATCAGGCCTAGTTGCTATTGCTATGCCTACAACCCCTTCTATAGATAGGGCTTCATAATAAAGCTTTTTAAGATAGTCAATTTCTCCATATGTATTGGTAAAGCTTTGAAAATAACCTATATACATATCTGAATGATTCTTTTTAGATAATAAGTGCTTTTGTTCATTAGCTTGGTCTCTTAGGTTTTGTATATTTGAGCCTGCGAATTCTCCCGAACCCTCTTCCCCACAGAATATACATCCTCTTGTTCCAAGTTTCCCATCCCTATTAGGACATGTAAATCCTCCATCTAGGGATAATTTCATGACCTTGCCACCAAATATATCTTTAAGCTCGAAATTCAAGGAATGAAATCTCTTTCCATTCCAGTCTTTAAGCATTGTCTTCATTACTTTCCCCTTTTGCTATAATAGTATTATCAACTAATAATTCCATATTAATGGTCCTTATCAAATTCTCTGCCGTATTTTGCAATAATACTTTGGTCCTTTTCATGGCTTCTTCTTCATCCATAGGTTTATCCAATATAGAAAAGATTGCATTAAAACCATGGTCCAATAATCCCTCATAGCCGTCCCCAAGAGAACCACATATCGCTAAGACTGGAACCGCAAACATGCTGGCAAGTTTTGCAACTCCAAATGCAGCCTTTCCAAATTGAGTTTGATAGTCCATCCTACCTTCTCCAGTGATCACTAAATCTGCATCTCTTATGCTTTCTGCTAGATTGGTGTTCTCGATTATTATATCTATTCCTTTACCAATCCTACCATTAAGAAAGGCCAAAAGCCCTCCACCTACTCCCCCTGCTGCCCCTGCACCCTTGATATTTTCAACATCTATTCCAAACTTTTCCCTTATAAGATAACAATAATTCCTTAAGCCCCGATCCAGAGCCTGGACCATAAGACTATTTGCTCCTTTTTGAGGTCCATATACAAAGGCTGCACCCTTAGTTCCAGTCATAACATTTTCTACATCTGTAGCTATTGTAAAGGTGGATTCCTTAATCCTCTCATCTATTTCACTAATATCTATATCCCTAATTGAGTTAAGCCCTACACCATTTAATTCTACCTCAACATTATTATCATCTAAAAACCTAACACCCAAGGCCCTAAGTAATCCAATGCCTCCATCATTTGTGGCAGTTCCCCCTAAACCAATAATGAAATTTCTACAACCAAAATCCAGAGCATGAAGTATTAACTCACCTGTTCCAAATGTAGTGGTAATCATGGGATTCCTTTCATCTTCCCTTAATAGGGTTAAGCCAGATGCCCTACTGATCTCTATTATGGCAGTTGTTTCATTAATAATTCCATATTGAGATCTTATACGTCTACCTAGAGGGTCCTTGGCAAATGTATTTATAATTATTCCCTGGTTTGCATCTACTAAAGTCTCCAATGTACCCTCTCCGCCATCTGCCATTGGAATCTTAACTATATCCAAATCCTCATATGCTCTTTTTAGACCGACTTCAATATTATCACAAACATCCCTGGCTGTCATACTACCTTTAAATGAATCAGGTGCTACAATAATTTTCACCATATCCACTCCCTTCAAGCAATTATTTATTACCCCTATAGACATGATTATCCACATGAATAAATTAAATAATTGAACAAAAATTGCTATGAAAGCAAGAATACCTTCATAGCAATTTTTCTTTTGTTTACTTTTATTTTTAATTTACTTCTTTAAATACTAAAGTTTTCCTACAAATTCTTTACCAAATTCTCTACATTCTTGAATAGCTTCTTCATCAGGATTCCAAAGGGCCTTCAAGCCATCTTGAACAACTTCAAGTTTACCAGCTGCTAACTTCTCTTCAAGAATCTTTACGGATTCACCGGACCATCCATATGAACCGAAGGCTGCAACCTTTTTATTCTTAAATCCAATACCTTGCACCATGTCCAATAATCCTCCAACTGCATTCATTATACCTTTATTCACAGTTGAGCAACCAAACATAAATGCTTTAGATTTAAAAAGTTCTGTGATAATATCATTTTTATCCGTATGAGCTGCGTTGAATAACTTAACAACTACCTTATCATCAGCTTCTTTAATTCCAGCTGCAATTGCCTCAGCCATTTTTCTTGTACCATTCCACATAGTGTCATATACCAAGGTAATTTGATTTTCTTGATATGCTTTAGCCCACTCCAAATATTTTAAAACGATTTGAGTTGGATTGTCTCTCCAAATAACTCCATGGGAGGTAGCAATCATATCAAGTGGAAGATTAAAGGATAGAACTTCTTCAATTTTCTTTACTACTAAAGGACTAAATGGTGTAAGAATATTAGCATAGTACTTAATAGCTTCTTGATAGAGTTCAGCCTGATCTACTAAATCATTGTACATCAATTCAGAAGCATAGTGTTGACCAAAGGCATCGTTAGAAAATAATATATTTTCACCACTCATATATGTCATCATACTATCTGGCCAATGTAGCATTCTTGCTTCAACAAAAGTCAAAGTTGACTCACCTATGTTTAGCGTATCCCCTGTTTTTACTTCTACAAAGTTCCAGTCTTCATGATAATGTCCTTTAAGTATTTTAGCACCATTGGCAGTACAGTATACCGGTGTATTTGGTATCTCCTTCAACAAGAGTGGGAGGGATCCACTATGGTCAACTTCTCCATGTTGGGCTATTATATAGTCAATTTCATTTAAGTCAATTTCTTTTTTAAGATTTTTTACAAATTCCTCATCAAAAGGCTTCCAAATTGTATCTATCAAAACTGTTTTTTCATCTCTTATTAAGTAAGAGTTATAGGATGATCCTCTATCAGTAGAATACTCATCCCCATGGAAACGTCTTAATTCCCAGTCTATCTTCCCAACCCAGGTCACCTTTTCAGTTACTTTAAAACTCATAAATAAACAACCTCCTTAATATTTTATTATCATTACAAACTATTCATTTTATACCCTAATTAATAAACTTATAGCATTTAGTTTTATTATTTCCTTTAAGGGTAAAATATACTTAAATACTTTTTGAGGTGATTAAATGGAATCAATTAAAATAATGGTAGCAGAACACGAAAATGTTCGTCGGATGCTTAAGGTTATAAGAAATATATCCTACAGAGTACTTACAAAGGGAGAGTATGATATAGATGATTTCCCAAAAATCATAGATTTTGTTAGGACTTATACAGATAAACTTCATCATGGTAAGGAAGAGGATATTTTATTTGCCACCATGGAAAGGGAACTTGAAAAATTAGCTAACTCAGGTGCCATTAAAGGTATGTATATCGAACATGATAATGGAAGGCTTTATATGGCCAACCTTGAAAAGGGCCTTGCAGCCTTTAGAGAAGGAAATGATGATGCAAGACTTGATATAATAGCCAATGCAATCTCTTATGCAGACCTTCTAGATAGACATATAGAGAAAGAAAATACTGCTATGTACACCTTTGCTGAAAGAATGCTATCCGATGAAATTAAAGCTTATATCGATGAGGAGAGCAGGAAAATAGATCTTGCAGAAGCTGAAAAAGGGACTCAAGAAAAATATGAGAATATGCTATCTGAATTAGAGAAGAAATATAGCTAAAGCCTAAGGCCTTAGCTATATTTCTTCTAAAGTTTCTTTATCCAATAGAACTATTATTCTGTTACCCTTCTGTTCAATCAACCCTTGATCTTGGAAGGCTGATAGCTTTCTGCTCAAGGTTTCTTGACTCATACCGATTTGAGATGCAAAATCTCCCTTAGTCATATTTAATACAACTCTATCTTCATCTCCTGCCAACTTTAATAGGGCTGTAGCAAGTCTTTCTTCAACAGTACGCAGATTTATATCCTCTATAAGGTTCTCAGCCATTTCAAGCCTCTTACTCAGCTCCCCCATTACTTTAAAGGTAATCTCCGGATATTTCCCCATTAGGACCTTTAGCTTCTTTCCTTCTATAACACACATAGTGGTCTTCTCTAGGGCTTGAGCATCTTCTTGAAGGGGCACCTCATTAAATAGAGATAATTCCCCTAAAAAATCTCCTGGGCCAACGACTCTTATAACCTGTTCCTTTCCATTGGAAGCTATCCTTGAAATCTTAACCCTTCCCTTATGAGGCACATACAGTTTATTTCCTATATCTCCAGAGGAGTAAATGATTTCACCCTTGTCAAAACTTTTTACACTTGTAATGGATTCAACCTCTAACATCTCATCAAATGTTAAGCCACTAAATATTGGAACTATTTCTATACAAGTCTTTTCACTTTGTCCACGTCTCTCTCTCATCTAATTCCTCCTTTAAATATCAGAGGTAATTGCCTAGCAATTACTTCAAACTACTGCATAATTATATCCATATCTTACCCTACTATTATCTTATTGTAACCTTTTATTAACCTATTAAGGATATTACTTGGATATAATAATCTTAAGGATGGTGATACCATGAAGAAATTAATATTAATTATGATAATTTTGGCTTTAGTAATAGCCGCTTTTGGATGTACTACAGCTAGTGAGCCCTTAGAACCTAAAGAACCAATAGAGGAACCTATAGAGAAACCTGAACCAGCCGAAAATCCTATTGAAAGGATAATAATTGAGCCTAGGGAAAAATTAGATGTAGATGACTTAACTACATTGGATGAATTTGAATTTGACTTTGACAAAGATGGTCAAATGGAATCTATTAAAATGTTAACAG
>CAZPZN010000045.1:8978-14737 GCA_964590735.1 uncultured Tissierella sp. | reverse complement strand
CCGTAGTCTCATCCGTTACATTATTCAAAAAAACTTCATTTATAAGCTTATCCCTTGATACAACAAGGCCTTTATTCTTCATGAGATAGAAGAGAAGTTCATATTCCTTATAGGTTAAGGTGATTTCATTTCCACCTGCAGTAACCTCATGTTTTCTATTATCAATACATAAGTTCTCTACACAAAGGACCTCTAGAGATTCTTCTAACTTTTTACTCCTTCTTAAAACTGCCTTTATTCTGGAAATCAACTCCATTACACCAAAAGGCTTTTCAATATAATCATCTGCACCTAAATCAAGACCCTTGACCTTATCGTATTCACTAGTCTTGGAGGTAAGCATAATCACTGGGATCTCACTAGTTTTTTCATTTGCTCTTAAGTTTTTCAAGATGGTATAGCCATCATCTCCTGGAAGCATAATATCAAGAAGTATAAGGTCAGGCTCAGAATTGTTTACTAGGACTTCTCCACTTTCGTAGCCCTTTGCCTCATACCCATTGTTCTGCAAGGAATATAAAACCAAATCTCTTATGCTTTCATCATCTTCGATACAGTAGATTACAGTCATTATATCACTCCTATTAAAAGCCTACATTACTCCTGTTTAAAGTGGACAATTCCTGTCCCCATTGTCCATTTATTTTTTTCCTTCATAATGCTCACCGGTTATGGCAAAATAAACCCACTCGGCGATATTTTGTGAATGGTCTCCGATTCTTTCGAAATACTTTGCTATCATTAATAAGTCAATTGCTTGCTCAGAGTGGTCAATATCTTCTCTAATCTTATCTACTAGTTCATCCTTAACGATGTGAAACAATTCATCTACCTTATCATCAGATTTTATTACTTCAACTACTAAATCCAAATCCCTTCTTACAAAGCCATCTATACTTCCCTTAACCATCTTCTTTACTTCTTGTGCCATTTGTGGAATATGAACTAATTGCTTGAAGTATTTAGTATCCACTAAAAATAAAACTATTTCAGATATATCTTCGGCTTGGTCCCCGATTCTTTCCATATCAGTAATTATCTTTAAAGCAGAGGAAATAAGCCTTAAGTCACTAGCTACAGGCTGTTGTTGTAATAAAAGTCTCATACATCTAACTTCTATTTCCTTCTCCTTCTCGTTTACCTCCACATCCCCTTGAATAACTCTTCTGGCTAAATCAGCATTTTGTTCAATTAAGGCAGTGATTGCAGCCTCAATCTGACTCTCTACAAGATTTCCCATTTCAACTAAATCTGCATTTAATAATTCTAATTCCTTATCAAATCTACTCCTCATACTATCACTCCTCTTATTTTTAGCCAAATCTACCGGTAATATAGTCCTCTGTACGCTTATCCTTAGGCAGGGAGAATAACTCTTCTGTTTTACCAAATTCAATAACCTCTCCAACTAGGAAGAAGGCAGTTTTATCAGATATTCTAGTTGCCTGTTGCATATTATGAGTAACTATAACTATAGTATAATCTTTTTTTAAATCTTGTACAAGGTCTTCAATCTTTGCAGTAGAAATAGGATCAAGGGCACTTGTAGGCTCATCCATTAGAAGAACCTCAGGATTAACCGCCAGAGCACGTGCAATACATATTCTTTGTTGTTGACCACCGGATATTCTAAGGGCATTCTTTTTTAGGTCATTTTTCACTTCATCCCATATAGCAGCGTCTCTTAAAGATCTCTCAACAATTTCATCTAATTGGGATTTACTCTTAATACCATGGGTTCTAGGCCCATAGGCAATATTATCATAAATGCTCATAGGAAATGGATTTGGCTTTTGAAACACCATTCCAACATTTTTTCTCAGTAGATTCACATCGTAATTATTGGCGAAAATATCTTCTCCATCTATACGAATATCCCCTGTAATCTTACAACCCTCTACTAAATCGTTCATGCGGTTTAAGCTCTTTAAAAGCGTAGACTTCCCACATCCAGAGGGTCCTATAAATGCAGTGACTTCGTTGGCTTCTATTTCCATATTTATGTTTTTAAGAGCTTGAAAATCACTATAAAAAAGATTCATATTCTTTATACTTATTTTACTCAATTTTATCTCCCCTTTGTAAGCTTGTTGCTTAAAAATGTGGACAAGCCATTTATCAATAAAACAATACCTAACAATACAACCCCGGTTGCATAGGATTCATTAACGTGCATACCTTCAGATGAGAGCATATACATATGAAGAGCAAGGGTACGACCTGAGGCCCCAGAATGTACCAAGGCGTTTGGTACCTTTGTGGCTGTTCCCAATGTAAACATCAAGGCTGCAGTTTCACCTACTACACGACCTATAGCCAATATTACTCCAGATAGGATTCCAGGCATAGCTACAGGAAGCACTATTCTAAATATGGTCCTTAATTTTCCTGCTCCTAAGCCAAAGCTTGCCTCTCTAAGGCTATCATCTACAGACATTAAGGCCTCTTCTGTAGACCTTATAACAAGTGGCAGTACCATAATTGCTGCAGTTAGAGTACCTGCCAAAAGAGAATATTGAAATCCCAATCTAATTACGAAAAAAAGCATACCAAATAGCCCATAAACTATTGACGGAATCCCTGAAAGAGTCTCAGTGGCTATTCTAACTACTTCTACTAATTTATTCCCCTTCTTTGCATATTCAACCAGATAAAATCCGGTAAATACACCTATAGGTGTAGCAATTATAAGGGTTAAGAGTATTAATAGGACTGTAGTAATAATAGATGGAAGCATTGAGACGTTCTGGGATGTATATTTAAACTCAAACATTGATGGAGTTAGATATGGTACCCCTCTAACAAGAATATATCCTATTATGAAAAACAAAATTCCAAATGTAAAAAATGCAGAAAAATTAACCACAAATCTTGTAAGCTTACTCAATTCGCTCCCCTCCTCTTAATTATTAAGAATAAACCATTTATTATTAAAATAAAGACAAAGAGTACTACTGCAGTAGCAATTAAAGCTTCTCTATGTGTATCTGCAGCATAGGCCATTTCTATTACTATATTAGTAGTCATAGTTCTAACCCCTTTAAATAGACCCTTAGGCATTCTAGGTTGATTACCTGCTACAAGAATCACTGCCATGGTCTCTCCAATGGCACGACCAATGCCTAAGATTGCAGATGAAAGAATTCCTGATCTAGCAGCTGGTAAGAGTACCTTCATTACCGTTCTCTCGTGGGTTGCACCAAGAGCTACACTTCCTTCATAGTAGGAAGAAGGAACAGCATTTAATGAAGCCTCTGACATTCCAATAATAGTTGGAAGTATCATTATTCCTAATAAGATGGAAGCTGTTGCAATAGACATTCCAGTTCCACCAAAGATTTCCCTCATAATAGGGACTATTAGTGTTAGTGCAAAAAACCCATATACTATTGATGGAATACCTGCCATAAGGTTTACACATGGCTTTAAGAACTTATAGAGCTTTCGATTACAGAATTTTGATAGATAAGTTGCAGTTAAAATACCTATAGGTACACCTAATACTATGGCCCCTATAGTTACGTATACAGATCCCATTATCATTGGTAATATACCATATGATGGTGGGTTATTAGATGGTTTCCACTGAGTACCAAGTAAAAAGTCTCCAAGACCATACTCAAGAATAAATGGAACCCCACCAGCAAAAATAAAGAAGCATATCAATATAATAGCAAGGATTGCAACCATAGCTGATAACATAAATACGCCCTTCATAAAACTCTCGTAAGATTTAGCTTTCATTTTCTCCCCTCTTCTTTGCGATATTTGTCAAATATAGAGTACCAATTCAGTGTAAAATCTATTAATTAGGAATGTTAAATCTGTGTAAAATATTTTAAGTAAAAATAACACTTAAAACAAGTATAACCTAGCTTTCGCCAGGCTATACTTGCTGTCTAGGGGACATAAAATTTAGCTATCAAAGCAATTGCATGCAATTGCCTCACACCACCGCAACGAGGTGTCCTCGTTATTTTTTACTCAACTGAACTCCACTCAGTTGATTCACCAATATAAACTGATTTTACTTGATCTATTGTTAAATCTTCTATAGGGTTAGCATTGTTAACTATTACTGCAATACCATCTATTGCAATAACTTCTGCAGTTAATACTTCTAATTCTGAATCCTTAAGCTCTCTTGAAGCCATTCCTAATTCAGCAGTTCCTTCAATAGCTGATTGCATACCAGCTGAAGAACCTGTTGATTGGATTTCTATAGATACTCCTGAATACATTGCTTCATAGCTTTCCGCTAATTTTTCCATTACTGGAGTTACTGAAGTTGATCCAGCAACTACTAAGTTACCGCTTTGTTCACTTCCTGCATATGCTGGTAGATCAGTTGATACTTGAACATATCCTTCTTCTACTACAATAGCTTGGCCTTCAGCGCTTAATATAAAGTCTAAGAAATCTTGAGCTAATGGATTTAATTCACCCTTATGAGCTACGTTAAATGGTCTTGCAATCTTATATGAACCATTTTGTACGTTATCAGCACTTGCTTCAGCTCCACCAATTTTTACTGCTTTTATAGTATCGTTTAATGAACCAAGCGAAATATATCCAATAGCATATTCATCACCTGCAACAGTAGTTAATACTCCATCTGTACCATTTTGAATAACTGCTTCTTCATAAGTCATATCTTGATCATCTTCAAGAATTCCAACTATTTCTACGAAAGCTCCTCTAGTACCTGAACCGTCTTCTCTACTTACTACATTTATTTCTTTGCTTGTATCAAAATCACTTGTTGGTTCTGCTGGTGTTTCTGCTTGTGTACAACCTACTGCAAATACTGAAATCATAATTGCTACTAAAACCAAACTTATAATCTTCTTCATTTTAGATAATCTCTCCTTCAAATTTTTTAAGTATCAAAACAATTACACAGTAATTGTCTCACACCACTGCAACGAGGCGGTGCTATTTCCACCTCGTTACATTCTTAGTATAAAGGACTTATGTTAAATCTATTCAAGGAGGTTTGTAAAATCCATGTTAATTAATTAGGCAAGAAAAAGAATAACCAAAGGGGACGGTTCCCTTTGGTTATTCTACTTTGCTAAATTATAGATATTTATTAAATCTTCTTTATCTAGCACTTTCAGGCCTCCGATAGGGCCCTCCTCTAAGGCTCTTTCTGCCATTAGGTCAAGCTTATCAGTAGGTAAGCCTTCTTCTTCAAAGGAAATAGGTAGATCCATATCTCTTAATAAGGTAATCAAACTATTAATTCCCTCCATTGCAATCTCATCTAAGCTCTTGTTGACTACTGATACTCCAAATACATTGATAGCAAATTGTACAAATCTATCTACATTTTCCTTATATACGTACTTCATCCAGGCAGGAAATATAATACTAAGGGTTCTACCATGGGTTGTTCCATAAAGAGCACTCATCTCATGCCCAATGCCATGACTTGCCCAATCATCTTCCCTACCCATTCCCAAAAGACCATTATGAGCAATAGTTCCTGCTAACATGATTTCTGACCTAGCTGCAAAATTCTTTGGATCTTTCTTTAATATATAGGCATTTTTAATGACAGTTCTCATGGTGCCTTCACATAAACTATCAGTTAACTCTACATTTGCTGTATTGGTGAAGTATCTCTCAAATATATGGCTCAATATATCCATAACCCCTGCAAAGGTTTGTTTTGAAGGAAGGGTCAAGGTATATTCAGGATCCATAATAGCAAAGAGGGGACGAATAATATCATGGTTTACTGCAAGCTTTCTTGG
>CAZPZN010000045.1:0-8968 GCA_964590735.1 uncultured Tissierella sp. | reverse complement strand
CTGTGGCAGGAAATGTAAGGACTACTCCTAGGGGGATAGTATTCCTAACTTTAGCCTTTCCAGTATAATAATCCCAAACATCACCATCATACATTGCCCCTATTCCAATAGCCTTAGCTGAATCAATAACGCTGCCACCACCAACTGCCAATATTAAATCAATATCCTTGTCTCTAGCAAGCTTCACACCTTCTCTTACAAGACCAAGCTTTGGATTTGGCTCTACACCCGATAGTTCGTAGATTTCACAGTCATAATCCTTAAGGATGTTCATTACTTCTGTATATATACCTGATTTCTTAATACTTCCTCCTCCATAATGAAGAAGTATATTCCTATACTTGCCTGCTATCTGCCTCCCTAGTTGATTTACCGCACCTTTCCCAAAAATAATCTTAGTAGGACTATAAAACTTAAAGTTTTTCAATTAGCTCACCTCTTTATTTAATATCTTTAATATACCCACAATTAGATAATCTAATTGTGGACAATGGGGACAGGCCGGTACTTTATCCACTCAGAATAAGCAACGGAAGCACGCCCTTTTACCCTATAAATATTAAATCTTAACATTAACATTATTGAAAAATATGCATAATCTAATATGAGAGAGAATTCTCTATATAAAATTCGGAGGTGTCAATATGGGTAATCTATTCGGTGGCAGACGCGATGATTGTGGCGCTGACAATTCATTACTATTTTTCTTCTTGTTATTAGTAATTATCTTCTGTAACTGTGACATGTTTGGCGGAAGAGACTGCTAATAGAAGTGCTGGCCCATCAAATGATGGGCCTTTAAGTAACCTTTCCAATTTCATATGAATATACTATATAGACATAAAATAGTCTTAAAAAAAGGAGGTCAAAATATGGGAAACATTAATTGTCCAAATGGAATGCCTTATACCGTTAAGGCAGGAGATTCATTTTTCCTAATTTCCAGGACATTTGGTATATCTTTAGATGCCTTATTAGCTGCTAATCCAGGAGTAGATCCAGATAGATTGTTTATAGGTCAAGTTATCTGTATTCCTACTGTAACTACACCACCACCTACTCAAAATTGTCCAACATTAAGACGTGGAAGTACTGGTGCAAAGGTCAGAGAACTTCAAACTCTATTAAGGAATCAAGGCTTTGATCCAGGTCCTATCGATGGAGACTTTGGTCCTCTAACTGAAAATGCTGTTAGAGCTTTCCAAAGAAGCAAAGGACTAGTTGTAGATGGAGTCGTAGGAGTAGCAACTTGGACTGCTTTAGGAGTAAATTGTGGTACTACACCACCTCTACCAACTTGTCCTGCTGGCACATTTGCCTATACAGTTAGAGCTGGAGACACATTCTTTACCTTAGCTCAAAGATTTAACACAACTGTAGCTGCAATCCAGAGAGCTAATCCAACAGTAAATCCAAATAATTTACAAGTTGGCCAAATTATCTGTATACCAAGAACTTAAAACAAAATCATAGAAAAAAATAACTGCCAGGTTACCCTGGCAGTTATTTTTTTGATTCTATCTTCTCTAGAGCTTTCTCAATATAATCATTTACTTGATCCTTCTCAATACCAAGTGCAATGCTTAGCTCACTATGAAGTAATTCTTCTGCTATTCTATTGAATTTCTCATCTGTCTGTCCCAATGTCTTACCTTGTTCTGTGACAAGTTTCCTCTTTTCATATACAGTCTTAAGCAATTGTATAAGATCTTCACATTCATGAGTTTGCAAGGAGCTTTCATAATGTTCAGATAATAATCTTATATTGTTGTTTTCGAAAATATCAGCTTCTATATTCGGTATCTGATTAATCAATTCAATTGCATCTTCATAGGATATTATATGGCGCATAAAAACGTCCGTATCCACAGGTGTATATATAGTATTACTGTAATGAACTGCATTAAGAGTGTAATAGTCTTTATCCTTATTAATATAGGATATATCAGGTAGACCTATGTCATTCACCCTAAATACACCATAATTACCATATATAATTAAATCACCAACATTAAACATAAGAACACAGCCTTTCTAACTTAAACAATAATAAAAAATACTCACCTTACCCTATTTTATCATATTAAAGGTCTTCTTAGTAAGATAAAAATATCAATAAATTTTTGAATACTTGCAATTACAGTATTTCCAATAGGGGTTCAATCAATACCCTTTTCATTGATTTCATAAATGTAGCTTTCCTTGTTACTTATCGACGTAAAGACCATAAATTAAGGATTTAAATAGTAGGACTTTCCTATTAGTAATAAAAAAGCTCCCTTTAGCTTATCATGTGATGATAAGCCAAAAAGAGCATTTATTTAAATCTTTAATTCAATAACTCCCAGATGTTATTAGTAAATTCTACTGGGTCTTCTATTGGCAATCCTTCAATAAGAAGGGCTTGGTTATATAGAAGATTAGTATAAAGGGTCAGTTTATCCTTATCATTTTCCAAGGCAAATTCAAGCTTTTCAAAAACCTTATGATTTGGATTAATCTCCAATACCTTGTCAGCCTTTATTGATTCTCCATTAGGCATTTGATTTAGAACTTTCTCCATTTCTATGGAAACTTCTCCTTCACTTGCCAAATAGACTGGATGACTCTTAAGTCTTGATGATACCTTGACTCCCTTTACCTTATCCTTTAGTAGATCCTTCATGGATTCCAACAAATCCTTATGTTCTTTTGTTTCTTCTTTTTTCTCTTCGTCTTTATCCAAGTCAAGGTCTGCAGCAGAAACAGATTTGAATTCCTTCTCACCGTATTCTCTAAGAACCTTAATAGCAAATTCATCTACTTCATCTATGAAATAAAGTATTTCATATCCCCTGTCCTTGATAAATTCTACCTGAGGAAGTTTATCTATTCTATCTAAGGAATCCCCACCTGCATAATATATATACTTCTGATCATCTACCATTCTTTCCTTATACTCTGCAAGGGTTACTAATTTCTTATCCTTTGATGAATAAAACATAAGAAGGTCTTCTAATACATCCTTATTCATACCAAACTCGGTATAAACTCCATACTTTAATTGCTTTCCAAAGTTGTTGAAGAAGCCTTCATACTTGTCTCTATCGTTCTTCAATAGGTTTAGAAGTTCATCTTTTATCTTTTCCTTAATCTTCTTAGCAATAAGCTTAAGCTGTCTATCATGTTGCAGCATTTCTCTGGAGATATTTAATGATAAATCCTCAGAATCCACTACCCCTTTAACAAATCCAAAATAATCAGGAAGTAAGTCTGGACACTTATCCATTATAAGTACTCCGCTGGAATATAGCTGAAGTCCCTTTTCATATTCCTGAGTATAGAAATCCATTGGTGGAGAGCCTGGAATATATAATATAGCATCATATCTAACAGCACCATCTATGCTTAAATGTATAGACTTTAATGGTTCATCAAATCCAAAATGCTTTTCAGCATAGAAATTGTTGTAATCCTCTTCTGTTAGCTCACTCTTATTCTTTCTCCAAAGTGGAATCATATTGTTCATAACTTTTTCTTCTGTTACATCCTCGAATTCATCTTCAGAGTCTTCCTTAAGTTTTCGAGATGTGATATCCATCTTGATTGGATATCTTATAAAATCTGAATATCTCTTAATAAGACTTCTAAGTCTATATTCTTCAAGATATTCATCATAATTTTCTTCTTCAGTAGCTTCTTTAAGCTTCAATATAATATCAGTTCCTGTAGTAGCCTTAGATGTTGCTTCAATAGTATATCCATCAGCACCTTCGGATTCCCATCTATAGGCCTCATCACTTCCCAAGGCCTTACTTGTTACAGTTACCTTACTTGCTATCATAAATGCAGAATAGAAACCTACTCCAAATTGACCAATAATATCAAAGCCATCCTTAAGTTCATTATCTTTTTTAAATGCAAAAGACCCACTATTTGCAATAATTCCAAGGTTGTTTTCTAAATCTTCCTTAGTCATACCAATTCCAGTATCGGAAATGGTCAATTCTCTCTTTTCCTTATCAGCTGATACCTTTATAAAATAGTCGTTCTTATTGAAAACAATATTGTCATCAGTAAGGGCCTTATAATAAATCTTGTCTATGGCATCGCTGGCATTAGAAATAAGCTCTCTTAAGAATATCTCCTTATTGGTATAGATGGAATTAACCATCAGATCAAGAAGTCTTTTAGATTCCGCCTTAAATTCCCTTTTCTCCATATAATATCTACTCCTTACTAAATAATTATTAGCACTCAATCTACCTGAGTGCTAATAATTATTTTACCCTATATTCAAAATTATGTCAAAGGATTATTGTAAATCTTATTCCTTGGGCTCTTGTTTATGGTGGATTATACTAATCCACTTTTCATCTACTAAAATTCTTCTGACTCGCTTTTCAAAATCGATTCTTGGAATCCAGATTTGTCTATCACAGCCTAGACATTTTAATTTAATATCAACACCCGTTCTTAGGATTTCCCATTTATTCTCACCACAAGGATGCCCTTTTTTAAGAGTTACAGTATCTCCTACTTCATATTTAAGAATCATGTCCTTTTTCCCCTCCAAGTACTATTCTTCTAGGATATGCTTTAACTATATCTTCCCTTTCGAAGGCTTCCTTAACCATTTTTCTAATTTGCCTCTCTACCCCCCATTGTTCCATGGGCTTTGTTTTAGCAACTATAGTTACCTTAACATCGTATTCAGCAAGGTTAGTAATACCTAGAATATTTGGTCCGTCCAAGACGTTTTCATTGCTATCCTTTATCTTTTTACATACACCCTCTAGTATCTCAATAACCCTATCCACATTTTCTTCATAGGAAAATGAAATCTCAACAAGGGCACGCATAGCCCCTCTTGTGGCATTGGTTACAACCAGAATTGCCCCATTAGGTATAATATGGAGTTCTCCACTAAAGGCCCTAACCTTGGTGATTCTAAGGCCTAGTTCCTCTACAACACCTTCATAGGAGTCTATTTTTACATGGTCCCCTACGGAATATTGGTCCTCAAACAATATGAAGAAACCTGTAATTATATCCTTAACCAGGGATTGAGCTCCAAAACCTATGGCCAATCCTCCAATACCAGCTGTTGCTAGTACAGATGCCGTATTTACATCAAACATCTCTAAGGACATCATTATCCATATAAAATAGAGTGTATACTTGATTACCTTCTTTAAAATCTGTCCAAGGGTTCTTGCCCTATTGCTGCTAGTATAAATATTCGTAAGCTTCTTATCCTTAAGTGTCCTATCTACTATCTTTCCAATCAAGGATATTATTATATTAATAATTATAAATATAACAAATATCTTTAATAGCTTTCCAAAGATATTTAATTCTCCCTTGGAATCCTTAAGAATATCATTAACAAATATCATTACATCATTCATATTATCACCACTCGATTTCAGTTACAGTCTTTTCCTTACCTATTACATTATATCTATAAACTCCTTTTATTGCTAGGAAATCCTTATTAACAAGGTCTTTTACCTTTTCTAAATCCTCTAAAGCAAAAAGAATGGAAAGTCCGCAACTTAAGGTTATTTCCCTAGGTGTTGGAATGGTTTTAAATCCTATATCATTATCCTTAAAAATCTTCTCTCCACTTAGGGCATGGTGAGTAGAATTAAAAGTTAATACTACATATTCTTCTATCTTCATCTTATCTCCTAATTAAATATTAATTGTATTTGCATTCTTCATCTTTTCATAAATTGCATACATGTTGGAAATGCCACCAACAGCTAGCTTATCCTTTAAATTATAATAGTCTAAGCAAGTTCCACAGGATTGAATATCAACCCCATATTCACTTAATGCCATTAAATCATCCAATACTGGACTTCCTTCACATGTTAAATTAACGCCTGAATTGTAAAATACAATGCTTTCAGGATATGGCTCAGTTTCTCTTACTGTATATATAAAGCTCTTCATAAGAACATCTCCAAGCTCTTGACCACCTGTACCCATTTTATCTGAACCAATTGCTATTGTTGATTTGCTTAAAGCTACCATGTCCTCAACTTCTTCAGCTAGATCATTTGCACCCTTAACTATATGAATGTGATACTCATCATCCTTTTTTGTATCAACTGTAAATTCTAGACCTAAACTCTGTGCTAGCTTTGAAACATTTTCCTTTGCTACTTCATTGTCAACAATTGTAGTTAAAGATCCCTCTGTCATACTATCAAGTTCTTTCTTAGTTAGAATAACAGGTCTTGGGCAAAGTTCTCCTCTGCAATCTAATTCCTTACTCATGATAAAATCCCCCTATCTATTTATTTTGTATTTTAAGTATTTCAATACGATCCTCATAATGCAGGGCAATAGAGTCATTATAGGCCCACAGGTCAATAATTTCTTTTTCCCCAGTATATTTTATTATTTCCTTCCCATTTTGTAAAATAGATAAGTTTTTGTTTCCATATAGTGCTATAGATTTATCTAATGGTACCATTTTCTTGTAATCAACGCCTAAAACTACTTTGCTTTTTACATCCCCGGAAAAATCCATAACTTCAATATTATCACCATATAGTAAATTAATCCTATTATCTCCAATATGAATGTCCTTTATTAAAGGATACTCCTTATTCCATTTTACCTGGCCATTATCAATTAATTTAAGGCCCACATCGGTCAATACTGCAAGCTTGTTCCTTATAAATCCTGTATGAAGGATAATTTCATTATCAAAGCTTAAATTATACTTGTCTTCACCTTCTAAATTATTAACAAATACTTGGGAACTTATTTTTCTACCATCCATCTTAATAGTTGAATAAACATACATGGATGCATCATCATTTAAATCATAGGTAAGTATATTACCCTCCATAGCTTGGTCTAGGGTGATTTCGCCCTCTCCATCGATGATAATCAATCTTTCAATCTCACCCTTAATATGGGCTATTAGATAGCTGCCTACCTCTTTAATATTAATATAGGAGTATTTAGCTCTATCCTTAATAAGGTATCCCCTTGGCCATTGATTTTATAGATATCACCTGTGGATTTATCCATTGCATAAACATACTTGTCTGCTAGCAATATATCTGGCTCTACGAAGGAAAAATCCTTAACCCAAGCCTGGCTTCCATCACTATTTAAAAACTTCAAGGAATTTTGCTCCCAATTAATTACATATCCCCTAAAATACATCATATTATTGCCAGAATACTCACCATCTAAAACCAATTCCATGTCCTTACCAACAAGCTTGTCTACTACATTTATAAATTTCTCTTGATTACCTTCCTGTAGGAAGAGAAGGACCATCAATGCAAATATAATTATAAATATCTTAAATCCTTTTTTATCTTTACTTAAATCTTCCATAATCTACTCCTTAAAAACTAATAACTATATATGAAATTGTATCTTATTTAAGGTCAAAATACCATAGCTAGAGAATTTAGAATAAAAAATATTCATGTAATGATATTAAAATTTTATAATATTTGGTATAATAATTGTATCCATACAGAGGAGTGTTGTTATGAATATCGTTTTAGATAGGAATCTGAACAAACCGATTTATATTCAGCTTTACGAGAAAATCAAGTCTCTAATCGATAACGATTCACTTGAAGTAGAAAAACTTCCTTCTATTAGAAGTCTTTCAAGAGACCTTGGTGTAAATAATGTCACCATTATCAATGCTTATAAACTACTTGAACAAGAAGGATATGTATATTCAGTAGAAGGTAGTGGGACTTACGTAAAGAAATCCACTTTCATAGATGAAGTACAAATCCTGGATGATGGCGATATGAATTTGATGTTATCAGGAATCCTTCCTATATCAAAGGAATCAATCAACTTTGCAAGTGTATCTCCGACACCCGACCTATTTCCCATAGAAGAATTTAAAAGTGCCTTAATCCACGTCTTAAACAGAGATGGTGGGCTTGCCTTTCTATATCCTGAAATAAACGGTTATGGACCACTAAGAAAATCCATCTCTAAATTCTTATTGGATAATTACAATACTACAATACCATCAGACCAGATATTGATAACCTCCGGAGGTCAACAGGGCCTTGATATTGTTTCAAAGTCCCTTGTAAACCCGGGTGATGTTATCTTTGTAGAAAATCCAACCTACTCTGCAGCCACTGAATCCTTCAAGTCTAGAGGTGCAAAGATTATGGGGATTCCTATTGAAGAAGATGGAATCGACCTGGAAAACCTAACTTCCAATGTAAAAAGACATAAACCAAAATTCATATATATAATGACCAACTACCAAAGTCCTACAACATATTCATATAGTGATGAAAAGAAGGAAAAGATCTTAAAACTAGCAAGAGAAAATGACTTCTACATCATTGAAGATGATTTCCTTACGGACCTTTACTTTGATAGTGATATTAAGGCACCACTTATATCCATGGATAATACCGGAAAGATAATATTTATAAAGAGCTTCTCAAAAGTATTTATGCCAGGTGTAAGAATTGGATTTATTACTTTGCCTGATCAACTCTTAACCGGAGTTATAAAGGCAAAACATACAACGGACATAGCATCATCTGGCTACTTACAAAGAGCCTTTGACCACTTTCTTAGAGAAGGTTATTGGAAGAAACATATAGAAAATATCAGAAGGGCATATTACGAAAAATATAAGCTGATGATAAAACATCTTAGCCCACTTAAAAAGTATGGAATCCAGATATATGAGCCTAATGGAGGCCTTAGCCTATGGATAAAACTCCCTGATCAGGTCCAATCCAACGAATTCTACAATAACTGTGTAGAAAATGGACTAAACCTAGTACCAGGTAGAGTTTTCTTTATAGATGACTCTTACCATAATTATATAAGAATAAGCTTCGGAACCGTAACAGATGAAGAGATTTTCAAAGGCATTGGCATAATGGAAAACATTTTATCTAGGCCATTTAAGGCGAATAATAACGAATATATGCCCTTTATATAACCAAAGGGAACCGTC
>CAZPZN010000044.1:5276-15101 GCA_964590735.1 uncultured Tissierella sp. | reverse complement strand
TAGGATATGATGAAGGTGGACAGTTAACAGAAGCAGTTAGAAGAAAGCCATATTCTGTAGTCCTATTCGATGAAATAGAAAAGGCTCATCCAGATGTATTTAACATGCTTTTACAGATATTAGATGATGGAAGGTTGACTGATTCTAAGGGTAAGACTGTAGACTTTAAGAATACGGTTATCATCATGACATCTAATGTTGGAGCTACTTCTTTAAGAAAGCAAAATACACTTGGATTTGCTACGACAGTGGATGTTAAAAAGGAAGAATATGAAAAGATGAAGGAAACCATAACTGAAGAGTTAAAGCGTACCTTTAGACCAGAGTTCTTGAATAGATTGGATGATACCATAGTATTCCACTCCCTGAAAGAAGAACACGTTAAAGAAATTGTAGAAATCATGATAAATGATCTTGAGAAGAGACTTTCAAAGCTTGAAGTAAATGTAGAAATTAGTGAAAATACTAAGGAATATATTGCTAAACAAGGATTTGATCCTATTTATGGAGCAAGGCCTCTTGAAAGAACTATAAGAAAGATGATCGAAGATCAACTGGCAGAGGAAATCCTTAGGGGGACTGTCTCCAAAGAAGGAAAAATATTGATTGACTATGAAGATGATAAGTTGACCTTTAAGAAGGCAGCAAATGTCTAGTTAGGATAAGCACTGTAAGAATCTCGGGTTTTAACCCGAGATTCTTATTAAATAGATCTCCTATTAAAGATAAGTATACAAATTCACTATTAAAAATATGATCTATTCTTGAATACCATAAAAGGGGAGTTTTTATGAAAAAAAGTACATATGTATGTAGTCAATGTGGCTATGAAATGGCAGGTTATATGGGTAGGTGCCCTGAGTGTAATTCATGGAATACTATGGTAGAAAAGGCCATTGAAACAAAAAAGACCGGTGGAGCTAAATCACTATCATCTAAGAAGAATACTAAGAGGCTACTAGATGTAGAAACAAGAAATAGTCAAAGGATAGTAACTAAGATAAGTGAATTCAATAGGGTAATGGGAGGTGGCATAGTAAAAGATAGTGTTACCATCCTTGCAGCAAAACCTGGGGCTGGGAAATCAACCCTTTTATTGCAAGTAGCAAATGAACTATCATCTATGGGGAAAAAGGTTCTATATGCTTCGGGAGAAGAGTCAGAGTCCCAGATAAAAGCAAGAGCAGATAGGATAATCAAAGATATTGATTCCAATCTTTGGGTAGTATCAGATAATAGTATGGATAATGTGCTTTCATATATTGATGAAGTAGATCCAGACCTTGTTATAATAGACAGTATTCAAACTTTTGTACTGGAAAGCTTTCCATCCTCAAGGGCAGGTTCTCCAACCCAAACAATGGAATGTGCATATGAGTTGGTAAAGGTAGCCAAAAATCCAGAGAGACCTAGGGCTGTATTTATAATAGGACAAATGACTAAGGAAGACGAATTAGCTGGAGTAAGGGCATTGGAACATCTGGTAGATGCCGTCCTAATTATAGAAGGTGAAAGCGGGGAAGAGCTTCGAAGCCTACTTTCAACTAAAAATCGATATGGTTCTACTGGTGAGATGGGTTTCTTTAATATGACTGAAGATGGGATGCTTTCTATAGACAATCCTTCAGAATACTTTATGACCCATAGGGAAGATGGAAACATGGTTTCTGGAAGCTGTCTGACAGTTGTAAGAGAGGGGACAAGACCTATAATACTTGAAATAGAATCCCTGGTTTCAGATTCCTTTACCCCTTATCCTTCTAGGATTGGAGAATCCATGAAAAGAGAGCAACTAAACACGCTAATTTCCATTTTGGAACAGCGTGGGGGAATTAAATTATACGATAAAAATGTAGTAATAAAGTCTACAGGTGGTATAAGGCTCAAGGAGCAGGCATCCAATTTAGCAGTAATAATGTCCATAGTTTCATCTGTCTTTCAAGTAGGAATACCAAATGACTATGTATTTATTTCTGATGTTGGTCTTACAGGAGAATTGAAGAGGGTACCATCTCTTGAGGCAAGACTTAGAGAACTTGACAGGATGGGATTTCGAAAGGCCTTTGTAGCAGCGGGTTATGGAGGAAATATAAAGACCACTAATTTAGAGATTGTTGATCTTAGGTTGTTAAAGGATGTTATAAATATGGTCTTTGCAGATAGGCAAAAGCCCTTTTAAGCTTTGATTAAATTGTTGGATTATAGAATGAAAAAGGACATATTATACAGGTATAATATGTCCTATCTTTATCACAAATTATTTCAAGCTATAAATTCCCAATGTTTTTATTCTGTCATACTCCTTCTCCACTATATCAGAGAGATCTAAATTTAGTGTGTTGCATAAAGATGCAAGATAGAACATATAAGACCCCATCTCTTCTTCTAATATATCCTTACAACTATCACATATCCTACCGTGAACATGACTTTGAGCTTTTTCTTGCATATTCTCAAATGAGTCATTACCAAAGTCTTGTTTATTTGCATTTATAGTAATACATCCACAGGATGTTACGGACTTAGCTATTGCTCTGGTTATTCTTGCATTATATTCATCTAACTTAGTCATTATATCTAATATACTCTTATGTCTAATAAGAACTAAAGAAACCTGTTCCTGGAAATTATCACAAATTGTATTGCTATTGTTAATTTCATTTTTTGTGTCCATTATATCCTCCCCGATAAGTATTCTTAATTCAATTATACTTTTATGGACGAGTTGTTGTCAAATAATTCGAGCAATTATTTTTATTCATATATTTTCTTAATATATATTGACAAGCTAAAATTAAATGTGATAAAATGTTAGCTTTACATAAGTCCTTTGTTAAGGTATAATTAGGGTATATTGATTAAAAGCAGTTGAAGATAATTCTTTGATTGCTTATATTAAGAAGGAGGTATTCTGATGTTTAATATAGGAGACAGAATTTTTTATCCAATGCACGGTGCAGGTGTAATAGTTGAAAGAAAAGAGATTGAAATATTAGGAGAAAAGAGAAAATATTTCATTATGCAGATGCCTATTGGTGATATGAAAGTAATGGTGCCTGTTGATTCTGTAGAAGAGGTAGGGGTAAGACCTATCGTTGGACTGGATGAAATAGACCGAGTTATAAGTATATTAAAGGGTAATATGACTGACATGCCTCATAATTGGAATAGAAGATATAGGGCAAATATGGATAGGATAAAATTAGGTGATATCTTTGAGTTAGCAGCAGTAGTAAGAAATCTAATATTATTAGATAAGGAAAAAACCCTTTCAACTGGGGAGAGAAAGATGTTGAACTCTGCAAAACAGATGTTGGTATCAGAAATTGTATTGGTAAAAGGTATTACACCTGAAGAAACAGAATTATTAATAGATGAGTACGTAGAAGAGTATGTAGAAGAAATAGGAGAAGCTGACGACATAGAAGCGCTAGAAGAAATAACGGAAGATACAATTGTTTAAAAAACAATACTCTTTATTTATTAATTGTTATATAATAGATGTGCTTTGGAGATAAATAAGAGGAGGTTATAAATATCCTCCGCTTTTTTAAGCAGTGAGATAGTATAAAAAATAGATTTTGGCTAATAATTCATAAGGGTCCACAAAATAAAGGATTATAGGGTTGAGTTAAAACTATTAAAAATAAATGGAGGTGGTTGTGTGATTAATAAAATCTTGAAAGTAGGTATTAGCTTACTTGGAGTTTTATTGGGATATGGACTTTTGTCCCTAGTTAAGTCTATAGATGCTTTCGGTATTTCTTTAAGCGGATGGACAGACGTTATTGTTACAGTGGGCTTAGGACTATTATTTGGAATTATATTTTATTTATTATCATCAGGAATTATTAAAAAGACTAAAAAGCTCATAGGACTTATAGAAAACGAACTACAAAAAATCCCTGCTGTTGAAATTGGAATTAGTTCAATTGGCCTTATTGTAGGACTTCTAATTGCATATTTATTAAGTCAACCCTTATATAATTTAGAGATGAATTTTATAGGAGTGGTTGGTTCTATTATTCTTTATGGACTATTTGGCTACCTTGGTATTACCATTCCCTTCAAGAAAAGGGAGGATATTGCCTCTTCCATAGGAAGTATAAATTTAGCGAAGAAGGTTAAAGAAAAAGGTAAACCTAATTATAAGTCATGTCCTAAGATTTTGGATACTAGTGTCATCATAGATGGTAGAATAGCTGATATTATCAAAACTGGTTTTATTGAAGGACCCTTAGTAATACCTGTTTTCGTACTGGAGGAATTGCAGCACATAGCAGATTCTTCTGATGGACTCAAGAGAAACAGGGGAAGAAGAGGTCTAGACATATTAAATAAGATCCAGAAGGAATTAGATATAGAAATAATTATTCATGAAAAGAAGTTTGATGATATTCAAGAAGTGGACTCTAAATTATTGAAGCTTACCCAGTTATTAAAAGGTAAGGTTATCACTAACGATTACAATTTAAATAAGGTAGCTGAGGTACACAAAATTGATGTATTGAATATTAATGAATTAGCCAATAGTGTTAAACCTGTAGTTTTACCAGGAGAAGAAATGAAGGTTACTATAGTTAAGGACGGTAAAGAATCAGGTCAAGGATTAGCTTATTTAGATGATGGAACTATGATAGTAGTTGAATCAGGCAGAAAATATATCGGGGAAACCATAGATGTATTGGTTACCAGCGTCCTTCAAACTTCTGCTGGAAGGATGATATTTGCTAAACCAAAAGAATTAGTAGATAGAGCAGTTTAGACCCTTTTATGGGTCTAAATTTTTGTAAAATACATACTAATTAATAAAATTCTTTTATTTAAAGTTCTTTATGCTATAATTGAATTAGAAAAATTCACCAAATACATAAAATATGGCTGAATATTTATATGTTATGAAGAAAAGTGCCTATAAGCTTTAATTGAATAGAGGTGTAATAATGTACAAAGAATATTTTGTGTCTGTCATAGTAGCGGCAGCTGGTATGAGCAATAGAATGGGCAGTAAAATCAATAAACAATTTATTGCAATAGACAATAAACCAATTCTGGCCCACACATTGGAAAAATTCGACAAATGTAAGTATATAGATGAAATAATCGTAGTTTCCAAGGAAGAAGAAGTTGAATACTGCAGAAAAGAAATTGTTAAGAAATATGGATTTAAGAAAGTCACTAATATAGTAAGAGGCGGAAAGGAAAGACAAGATTCCATCTATAATGGTATCATGGCTCTAAACGAAAAGACGGATATTGTCCTTACTCATGATGGGGCAAGGCCTTTTGTTAGAATGGAATCTATAGAAGATGGTATAAAAGGTGTTATAGAGTATGGTGCCTGTGTAATTGGTGTGCCAGTAAAAGATACAATAAAGGTAATCGACTCTAAGAATGTTGTCCATCACACACCTAAGAGAGACTTATTATGGGCTGCTCAGACACCTCAATGCTTCTGGACCCATCTTTTGAAGGAAGGCTATGAATATGCTACAGAAGAGGGAATTGTCGGTACAGATGATAGCTCGCTTGTAGAGAAAATTGGACACCCTATCAAGATGATCATGGGTAGCTTCGATAATATTAAAATAACCACACCTGAGGATTTGATCATTGCGGATTCCTTTATAAAGGATAGGGATGATATACTTTCAAGAAGTGGAATGCTCTAGGATGGTGAATAGTATGAGAATTGGTTATGGATATGATGTACATCAACTTGTTGAAAATAGAAAACTTATATTAGGTGGGATTGAAATTCCTCATAAAACTGGACTTTTAGGTCATTCCGATGCTGATGTTTTAGTACATTCTATTATGGATAGCATTTTAGGAGCCTTAGCCATGGGTGATATTGGTAAACACTTCCCAGACACAGATATGGAATATAAGGATATTGATAGTATGATATTATTGGGCAGGGTCAATGATATTATGAGGGCTCAAGCTTATGAAATAGGAAATATAGATGCTACGATAGAGGCTCAATTGCCAAAGTTAGCCCCTTTTATAGATGATATGAGAATCAATATCGCAAAAATACTCAATACACAAATTGAAAATATTAATGTTAAAGCTACAACGACTGAAAGCTTAGGTTTTGTAGGTAGACAAGAGGGTATAGCAGCAAGCTCTGTTTGCCTATTAAAGAAAGTAATTGACAAGGATTAATGTTTTTAGTAAGATTTAGATATTAGCTTAGATGGGAAATAGTAATTAAAAACGGTCATAGAGAGGAAGTTATTTGCTGGAAAACTTCTGACCCACTTTTTAAGGAACCAGTCCCGGAGCATTTATTTGGAATAAAGTACATTTAAACGATTGCGACGTTATAGCTTTTGAGTGAACCTTTGGTTTATTAGAGTGGTACCGCGGAATAGCCTTTCGTCTCTTATTTGAGATGAGAGGCTTAATTTTTTATAATATAGGAAAGTTCTACTTTCCTATATTATAAAAATAGGGGTTGTAGGGTATAATACCCTGCCGGTTTCAGGAAGGTGCTCAGATTGCGTAGCAATCGTCGAAGGAAACCTAGGGTTCCTAGCGAAAGTGACAAGACACTTTTTTAGTAATATGACTAGAAAGATAAATATATTGTGAATTCTATAATAAGGAGTGATTTTATGAAAATGTCAAAGATGTATATGCCAACCTTAAGAGAGGTTCCAGCTGAGGCGGAAATCCCTAGCCACCAGCTCTTACTACGTGCTGGTATGATCAGAAAGCTTGTTAGTGGTGTTTATACTTATTTACCGCTAGGATATAAGGTTATAAGGAAGGTTGAAGAAATAATTCGTGAGGAAATGGATGCTGCTGGGTCCCAGGAATTCTTGCTTTCTGCTCTTCAGCCAAGAGAGCTTTGGGAAGCTTCTGGAAGATGGAATGATTTCGGACCAGAGATGTGGAGGGTTATGGATAGAAATAATAGAGAGTTCTGCCTAGGACCTACACATGAAGAGTATTTTACATCAGTAATTAAGGATGAAATTAAATCCTACAAACAACTTCCTTTAAATATCTACCAAATTCAAACCAAATATAGGGATGAAAAAAGACCTAGATTTGGGCTTATGAGGGGTAGAGAATTTATTATGAAAGATGCTTATAGCTTCGATGTAGATGAAGTTGCTTTAGAGAAAGCATACGATATTATGTGGGAAGCCTACGACAAGGTATTTAAAAGATTACATTTAGACTACAAAGTAGTACAAGGGGATACTGGAGCTATGGGTGGAAAGGTCTCCCATGAGTTCATGGCCATGAGTGAAGTAGGAGAAGCCCTAGTAGCATATTGCCAACACTGTGATTATGCAGCTACTGATGAAAAGGCTGACGTTGTATATGATGTGGGTGATGAAGATGAAGTAGAAGAAGAAATGGAAAAAGTTTTAACACCAAATATAAAAACGATAGAAGACTTAAAGGAATTCTTAGGAATAGAAAAGAACAAATTGGGAAAAGCATTAGTATATATGGCTGCAGGCAAACCAGTTGTAGCTATAATACCTGGCGATAGAGAGTTAAATGAAGTTAAATTAGCCAACTATTTAAAGGTAGGTGGCTTTGAGCTTGAGCTTGCTGATGAAGAAGTTATCAAGAGATTATCTTCAGCTGATAAAGGTTTTACAGGTCCAGTTGGGCTTTCAAAGGAAGCTAGATTATTAGTTGATTCAAGAATTACTAAGATAAAGAATATGGTAGTAGGTGGAAACGAAACCGATTATCATATTAAGAATGTAAACTTTGGCAGAGATTTTACAGGAGAAATAGTTGATGACCTTCTATTAGTTGCTGAAGGAGATATTTGCCCTCAATGTAATCAAGTGTTAAAGATGGATAGAGGAATAGAGGTAGGTAATATATTCCAACTTGGTACTAAATATAGTGAGAGTATTGGGGCTAAATTCCTAGATGAAAATGGAAAAGAAAAGCACTTTGTAATGGGAAGTTATGGAATCGGTGTAACAAGAAGCGTTGCTGCAGTCGTTGAACAGTTTCATGATGATAAAGGTATCATTTGGCCTCTAGTTGTAGCCCCATATCATGTAATTATTACAGTAGTTAACACTAAGAATGAAGAACAATTAGCCCTGGGTGAGAAGCTTTATAAGCAGTTAAGAAATCTTGGTTATGAAGTTCTAATAGATGATAGAAATGAAAGAGTTGGAGTTAAATTCAATGATAGAGACCTTATAGGGATACCAATAAGGGTAACTGTTGGAAAGATGGCTGGAGAAAACATAGTGGAATATTCCCTAAGAACATCAGATGATAAAAGTGAAGTCAATGCAGATGAAGTAGCTAACTTAGTCTTGGATGAGTTTGTAAAAGTAGGATTGAGATAGAAAGCTGGAATTGTTAATTAAAACTAGTTATTATATAATAAGACGTATACCCTATTATTATAGGGATATGTTACTTAAACAAAAGTAAAATCGGAGGTATGGTTATGAGTGAAGTTAGAGTTAGGTTTGCACCCAGTCCTACGGGATATTTGCATATAGGTGGTCTTAGAACTGCCTTGTATAACTATTTTTTTGCAAAGAAAAACAATGGAAAGTTCATATTGAGAATTGAAGATACAGACCAAACTAGATTGGTAGAAGATGCTATTGAAAACTTGATTGAATCCTTGGCCTGGGCTGGAGTAGAATATGATGAGGGAGTATTCGTTGAAAATCATCAAGTAGTTCAAAAAGGAGAATATGGCCCCTATATTCAATCTCAGAGACTTGATATATACAAAAAATATGTTGATGAACTAATTGAAAAGGGTGATGCATATTATTGTTTCTGTTCAAAAGAAAGATTAGACCATCTTAGAGATGAGCAAAAAATTAAGGGATTAGTTCCTAAGTATGATGGATTCTGTAGGAATATTTCTCTAGAAGAAGCTAAGAAGAGAGTTGAAGCAGGAGAAGAACACGTTGTAAGACTTAAACTTCCTCACAATCTAGATATTAAATTTCATGATCTAGTTAGAGGTGATATAGTTATCAATACTAACGACATAGATGACCAAGTGCTATTAAAGTCAGATGGTTTCCCAACTTATCATATGGCTGTAGTGGTAGATGATCATTTAATGAAGATAAGTCATATAGTAAGAGGAGAGGAGTGGCTTCCTTCAACTCCTAAACATATATATCTATACGATGCTTTTGGTTGGGAAAAACCTGAGTACGTTCATCTTCCAACAGTATTAAACAAGGACAGAAAGAAACTTTCCAAGCGTCAAGGGGATGTATCAGTTGATGACTTTAGACTAAAGGGATATTTGCCTGAGGGTATAGTAAACTATTTAGCTCTAGTTGGATGGAGTCCTGAGGATAATGAAGAACTTTTAAGTATGGAACAAATGATAGATAAATTTACCTTTGAAAGAGTATCTAAGACTGGCGGAATCTTTGATAAGGATAAGTTGGATTGGGTAGATGGACACTACATTAGGATATCATCTGTAGAGAGGATTACTGACCATGCTATCCCTTACCTTATTGAAGCGGGCTATATAGATGAAGAATTTTCAAAGACTAATTATGAATGGTTAAAAGTCTTAGTTGATACAGTTAAAGAAAGCCTATCTACTGTAATGGAAGTTGTTGAAAAGGTTAAGTTCATATTTGATGAGGATCTTGAAATTGAAGAAGAAGGGGCAAAAGACCTTCTTAAGGGTGAACAAGTTCCAGACCTTCTTAAGGGTATACTTGAAGAGCTTAAGAATGTAGAAGAAATCGATATGGAATATGCTAAAACCTTTATGAAGACAGTTCAAAAGGCTACTGGTATCAAGGGGAAAAACTTATTTATGCCTACGAGAGTTGC
>CAZPZN010000044.1:0-5266 GCA_964590735.1 uncultured Tissierella sp. | reverse complement strand
GCCATTAGCGGTAGTGAACATGGGCCAGAGATGGTAAATATACTCTACCTTCTTGGAAAGGATAAAATAATCAAGAGGGTTAATAAGGTATTAAATAACCTTTAGGCTATTGTAAGATTGCATAATATAATGTAAAATAAACGTAAAAGTGTACATTTAAACTGAACCTATAAAATAGGGCAGGTTAAAATCGTCTCTATTTTTTTAGAGACGATTTTTTGTTAATATGAATAAGAATATTATTGAAATAAATACAGGGGAAGGAGTTTTATTATGAAGCTGTATAATTCATTGACTAGATCTAAGGATGAGTTTATACCTGTTGAAGAAGGACTAGTGAATATGTATAATTGCGGACCAACGGTATATAACTATATTCACGTAGGAAATGCAAGGCCATTAGTTATTTTTGATACTTTAAGAAGATTTTTTATTTATAAAGGATATGATGTTAAATTTGTTGTTAACTTTACAGACATCGATGATAAGTTAATCAACAAAGCCAATGAGGAGAATACTACTGTAAAGCAAATAGCTGAAAGGTATATTGAAGCCTTTATGGAAGACGCAAAAGGTCTGAACCTATACGACTATGCTACAATAAATCCTAAGGCTACTGATTATATCAATCAAATCATTGACTTTATTGATGGACTTATAAAGAAAGGTGCTGCCTATAACGTTGATGGAAATGTTTATTTTAGAATAGATAGGGCAAAGGATTATGGAAAGCTATCTAAAAAGAACATAGATGACTTAATTAGTGGGTCTAGAGTTGATGTTAGTGACGAAAAAGAAAATCCAATGGACTTTGCACTATGGAAGAAAGAAAAACCAGGTGAACCCTCTTGGGATAGCCCATGGGGTAAAGGAAGACCTGGATGGCACATCGAATGTTCAGTAATGGCTAAGACCATATTGGGAGAAACCATAGATATCCATTCAGGTGGGGAAGACCTTCAGTTTCCACATCATGAAAATGAAATAGCACAGTCAGAAACCCTAAATGAAAAGCCATTTGCAAACTACTGGCTTCATAATGGAATGATAACTGTAGATAATCAGAAGATGTCAAAGTCTTTAGGTAACTTCTTTACTATTAAAGATGTAGCAAAGGAGTATAATCTTGAAGTCCTTAGATTTTTCCTATTGTCAGCCCACTATAGATCACCTATTAACTTCAGTAGGGATGTAATGGATCAGACAAAGAATGGTCTTGAAAGATTATATAACGGTAAGATTCAACTTGAATACCTGATGGATAGAACAGAAGATAGAGACTTAATTGGTGAAGAAGAAAATATGATGCAGGAAGTAGATAAGTATAAGGATGAGTTCATAAAGGGTATGGAGGATGATTTAAATACTGCTGATGGAATTTCTTCCCTCTTTGAATTGATTAAGTATACAAATAGTAAATTTACCGAATCTACTTCTAAGAAGCTTATCGAATATTCCTATAATATATTGTTAGAATTAGCTAAAGTTCTAGGTATCCTAACTAAAAAGGATGAGATTTTAGAGGATGAAATTTTAGAATTGATCGAGAAGAGAAGCCAAGCTAGAAAAAATAAGGACTATAAGCTATCGGATGAAATAAGGGATTCTTTAAAGGAAAAGGGTATAATACTAGAAGATACAGCTGAAGGTGTAAAGTGGAAAAGGATATAATATATGATTAATAATTTTTTCAGAGATGTAAATAAGGATATTACAGGAGAGGACATTATGATGCTCTCTCCTTTACAGCTTGCCTATGTGGGGGATGCAGTATATGAACTTCTAGTTAGGACAAGTATATTAAGAAAAGAGTTAAAAGTAAATGATCTTCACAAATCTGCTAAGAAATATGTGAAGGCAGAAGGACAATCTAAAATAATTCATTTTTTAGAACCAATTCTAACAGAGACTGAGAAGTATTATGTTAAGAAGGGTAGAAATACTAAAATTCATTCTTCGCCTAAAAACGCAAATCTAATTGACTATAAGTATGCTACCGGGTTTGAATGCCTACTAGGATATTTATATCTAACAAATCAAGATGAGAGAATAGGGCAGATTTTCGACTATATCATAAAATTAGAATTTTGAAAGTGGGGATAATATGTTAAAGGTTGAACTCTTAAGGTATACTCCAGAAGGAGAGAAGCTTATTGCAGCAGCGGCAAAACTATGCTATTCTCCAGTTGGTATTGGTCAAATTGAAGAAAACTTAAGCGATGATAAGGTTGATTCATTCTTAAATCTTCTCATGGATATGGGTCATGAGAGTCCAATAGAACATGTGAACTTTACTTTTGGCGTAGAGGGTATATCAAGAACTTTGTCCCATCAGCTAGTGAGACATAGAATAGCAAGCTACTCACAACAAAGCCAGAGGTATGTAAGACTTAGCCAGTTTGAATACATACTTCCACCTAATATAGAAAACAATCCAAAGGCTAAAGACTTATTCATTAAAGCTATGGAAGAGGATCAAAAGTATTATGATGAAATTTCTTCTTTATTATATGAAGATCATTATAATAGATATATTGATGAAGGTTTAAATGATAAAATTGCAAGACAAAAGGCTGAAAAAGAGGCGATTGAGGATGCTAGATACATATTCCCTAATGCCTGTGAAACAAAGATAGTTTTTACAATGAATACAAGATCCCTGCTGAATTTTTTCTCCTTAAGATGCTGTAATAGGGCTCAATGGGAAATAAGAGAATTGGCAATACAAATGCTTAAAGAGGTCAAGAAGGTATATCCGGTCCTATTTAAAAATGCTGGTCCAGGATGTGTAAGAGGTGCATGTCCTGAAGGAAGTATGACTTGTGGAAAGATAGTTGAGGTTAGGGAGAAGTTTAAGAAAATCAGTGAAGAGTGAAGATGAAGGAGAATTAATATGGATGACCAATATGTAGTAGGTAGAAATCCTGTAATGGAGCTACTAAAATCAGACAAACAAATAGATAAACTTTATGTTTTAAAGGGAGACCTTAAAGGCTCAATCACTAAAATTCTTGCTATGGCTAAGGATAAGAATGTAATTATACAGGAAGTGGACAAAAAGAAGCTGGATTCAATGGCTGACGGGAATGCCCATCAAGGTGTAGCGGCCCTTGTTACAGGATTTGTGTATTCTTCCATTAATGAAATTATTGAAAAGGCTCAAAGCCTTAATCAAAAGCCATTCGTTATATTACTAGATGGAATAGAGGATACACATAATCTAGGGGCTATTATCAGAACAGCTGAATGTGCTGGAGTTCATGGGATTATTATACCAAGGAGAAGATCAGCCATGGTTAATCAAACTGTATACAAGGCCTCAGCAGGAGCTGTTGAACATATGCTTATTGCTAATGTAAGCAATATTTCCACTGCAATTGATGACCTTAAGGAAAAGGGACTATGGATATATGGTGCTGATATGGATGGTGAAAGCTATCATTTTAATACATCCATGACTGGAGCCATTGGTCTAGTAATCGGTAACGAAGGTAAAGGAATTTCGAGATTAGTAAAAGAGCATTGTGATGTACTAGTTAAGATACCTATGCTGGGTAAGATTAGCTCACTTAACGCATCTGCGGCTGCTTCTATTTTAATATATGAGATTGTAAGACAGAGTCATGAAGGAAAAGAATAAACCAAAAGAATATTTGTTTGTCGACGGGTATAATATAATTAACTCTTGGGAAATATTGAAGAATAAGGCTCAGGATAGTTTAGAGGAAGCAAGAATACATCTCTTAGAAATACTTTCTGAGTATCAGCATTATACAGGAATTATTATAGTGGTTGTATTTGATGCACATTTAGTAAAAGGTAATATGGGAACAGAAGAGATATATAAAGGGGTACGAGCAGTATATACAAGAGAGAATGAAACAGCTGATAATTTTATAGAGAGAACTCTGGATGATATTGGAAGGATAAAGCGAGTCAGAGTTGCTACCTCAGACTGGATGGAACAACAAATAGTCCTATCCAGAGGGGGTACTAGAATTTCAGCTAGGGAACTAGAAGTTGAAATAGAAACTTCAAGAAATATGGTTAAGAGGAAGAGAAAGATAGCTAACAAACAAAATAATATGCAAATAGGAAGACTAGATGAGGATACTATTTTCAAATTGAAAGGTTGGGGCAAGTCTGGGGATAAATCTTGACTAAAAAGTATGTCTTAATTATAATGTGTTTAAGAAACGAAACACATTGCGGTGGTGTGAAGTAATTGCAAAGCAATTACACTGATACCTAAATGGTTTAACAACTCATTGCGATGGTGTGAAGTGGTTTCTACGAAATTACCTAGTATCTAAATGGGTCTGAGGACCCAATTACCTTGGTGGAAGCTTTCTGATTCTTATAAATAATGATATCTGAATGGGGGAAATATAGTGTTCAGGTTGTATGACGATTATTATGGGCTTAGATTTGATACAATGGAAGATGAGGATATAGTTGAATTAGCAAATGCTAATAATTCTCAAGCTTTAGAATTCATTATCTATAAGTACAAGAACTTCGTGCGTTCAAAAGTAAGGACTTATTTCATTGTTGGGGCGGACAAGGATGACATCATACAGGAGGGCATGATTGGTCTTTATAAGGCTATTAAGGATTATGATAGAGGAAAACTTGCTTCCTTCAGATCCTTTGCTGAAATATGCATAACTAGGCAAATAATTACCGCCATTAAGACAGCAACAAGAATGAAACATATGCCCTTGAATTTTTATATATCTCTAAATAAACCAGTCTATGAGGAATCTGAAAGGACTCTTGAAGATGTTATTCCAGAAGAAAAGAATATAGACCCTATGGAACTTTTCATTGGAAGGGAAGATTTAGATATAATTGAGTCTAAAATTGGCGAAGTTCTAAGTCCTTTAGAGCTTGAAGTCCTCATGTCCTATCTAGAGGGTAGAACTTATCAAGAAATTTCGGGCACTATTCATAGGGATGTTAAATGCATAGATAACGCATTGCAGAGGGTAAAAAGGAAGTTGGAAATGTTTTTGAATAAAAATTGACTAGGATATTGACATAACAAGTTATTAATAGTAAAATATTCTATTGTAAGCTTAATTATGTATGCCCACGTAGCTCAGCAGGTAGAGTACTTCCTTGGTAAGGAAGAGGTCGGCGGTTCGAATCCGGTCGTGGGCTCCATATAGATTTGCATAATGAAACACCCGGTGCAGTTTGCTAAGGAGAAAACTTAAGGAGGAGAAAGTAATGGCTAAACAAAAATTTGATAGAAGTAAACCAC
>CAZPZN010000043.1:0-15415 GCA_964590735.1 uncultured Tissierella sp. | reverse complement strand
ATAATTTGATAGAATTAGGTCAAGATAATGTTAGAGTTATAGAAGCAGATTGCCCGGACAAAATAGATGTTAATCAAGGATGGATATCGGGTATTGGAGAAACTATAGTATGCCTTCCTAATCGAATGGTTATAGAAATAAAAGGAATTGAAGAAGATACTGAGATTGATATAATCAATCGTTAGAAAGGGTTAGTATGAGAAGACTTAATAAGATGATTTTTATATCCCTATTAGTATCGATAGGATTAGCACTTAGTGTATTGGAATCGTCTATTCCATTACCAATAGCCATGCCAGGAGCTAGGCTTGGCTTATCTAACATGGTGGTGCTAGTAACTATAATCGTATTTGATTTCAAGAGTGGATTTAAAGTTGCAGTACTTAAAAGCACTGTACTAATGCTTATAACAGGATCTATATCTAGTTTTATCTATAGTTTATCAGGTGCTGTTCTGAGCTGTATAATGATGTATTTATCCTATAGATTTCTATCTAAGATATTTAGTCTTATAGGTGTAAGCATTATTGGAGCGCTTTCCCATAACTTTGCACAAGTAAGCGTTGCGAGTTTAATTATGAATAATATGAGAATATATACATATTTACCATTCCTAATGCTGCTAAGCCTTTTTACAGGATATTTCGTTGGGCTTTCATCAGGATATATAGTAAAACATTTGAAAAGAAACTTCAAAAACCTATTTGTGAGGTAGATTATGAAAATAATATTAGCTTCAGGTTCACCTAGAAGAAAAGAGATGCTGGAACGCTTTAATCTAGATCCAGTCATAATAAAAAGCAATATTGTGGAGAAAATAGATATTGGTCAGGAGCCTATTCAGATAGCTATGTCATTGGCCTTTGAAAAGGCTCATCAAGTTAGCAATAGCTTTAGGGATGATTTAGTAATTGGAGCAGATACTATAGTAGTGAGTGAAGGTGTAATTCTTGGAAAACCTAAGGATGAAGAGGATGCATTTAAGATGCTTAAATCCTTAAGCTCTAAGACTCACGAAGTAATAACAGGTATATGTATAATAGACCAGTCCAATGACTTAAAATTCGTAGATTATGAATCTACTAAAGTAAAATTTAAGCCCCTTTCAGATAGGCTAATTAGAAGCTATCTATATACAGGCGAGTATAAAGATAAAGCAGGAAGCTATGCAATACAAGGTAAGGGCGCTGTCTTAGTTGAAAAAATAAATGGTTGTTATAGTAATGTAGTTGGGTTGCCATTATCTAAATTAGATTATCTATTAAGTAGGTTTTTTAACTTAAATATATTATGATAAGGGTGGATGGAATGAATAACAAGCTTAACATTACCATTAAAGACTTACCATTAAGTGAAAGGCCCAGAGAAAAACTATATAGCCAAGGAGTTGAGGCCTTGTCAAATCCGGAGCTTCTAGCAATTCTAATTAGAACTGGAAGTCGTGAAGACTCTGCTATCGACTTGGCTCGAAGGATTTTAAGCTTAGATGAAAGAGGTATAGCATATCTAACGGATATTACATTAGATGAATTAACTGAAGTTAAGGGTATTGGACAGAGCAAGGCGTGTCAAATACTAGCTGCTATTGAGTTTGGAAAACGCATAAATAGGCGTGGGGCTCTAGATAAGATAAGGGTCAATTCACCACAGGTAATAGCCGATTTGTTAATTCAGGAAATGAGGTATTTGAGTAAAGAACATTTTAAGATAGCTATTTTAGATACTAAAAACCAAATATTAAAAATTGAGGATATTTCAGTTGGTACTTTAAATGCTTCCATTGTACATCCTAGAGATGTTTTTAAGGTTGCAATAAAATCAAATGCCAACTCTTTAATATTGATACATAATCACCCTAGTGGTGATACAACTCCAAGTAATGAAGACATTAATATTACCAATAGACTAGTAGAATGTGGAAGTCTAATGGGAATAAAGGTCTTAGACCATATCATAATTGGAGATAATAATTTTTTAAGTTTTAAAGAAAAAAATTTACTGTGATTTTTGGAAGGAGAAAATAATGGGTTTATTTAGTAGTTTTATTAAGGATATGGGTATCGATTTAGGTACTGCAAATACATTGGTTTTTATAAGAGGTAAGGGTATAGTGACTAGGGAACCATCCGTTGTTGCAATTCAAACGAATACAAAGCAAGTTTTAGCTGTAGGTGAAGATGCAAAGAAAATGATAGGTAGAACACCTGGAAATATAGTGGCTATTAGACCTCTTAAGGATGGGGTAATAGCTGATTTTGATGTTACCCAGAACATGCTTAAATATTTTATAAAAAAGGCAATTCCAAATAGGTCTCTATTTCAACCAAGAGTAGTAATCTGTGTTCCAAGTGGTGTTACTGAAGTTGAAAAAAGAGCTGTAGAAGAGGCTGCAATCCATGCCGGTGCAAGGGAAGCTTACTTAATAGAAGAACCAATGGCTGCAGCTATTGGTGCAGGACTACCAGTTCAAGAGCCTACAGGATCTATGGTTGTAGATATAGGTGGAGGAACTACTGAGGTTGCAATTATATCTCTTGGAGGCATAGTTACATCTAAATCCATTAGAGTTGGTGGTGATGAACTAGATGATTCTATAGTAACCTATATTAAAAGGGAATATAGTCTAATGATAGGGGAAAGAACTGCTGAAGAGATTAAGATAAGTATTGGAACAGCAGATGCAGAAACAGAAGAAAAAATAATGGATATTAGAGGAAGGGACATGATCAGTGGTCTTCCTAAAACTCTACAAATAAGTTCAAAGGAGATTTATGAGGCGCTAAGAGAGCCAGTAACAAATATATTAGATGCTATAAAGACTACCTTGGAAAAGACCCCACCAGAATTAGCTTCTGATGTGATGGAACTTGGAATAATGTTAACAGGCGGGGGAGCACTTCTAGAAGGCCTTGACAGATTAATAGCTAAAGAAACTGGAATGCCTGTTCATATTGCTGAGGATCCATTGGATTGTGTAGCTATTGGTACAGGTAAAGCCTTGGATAGCATCGATGTCTTAAAGAAAACAGTGAATAATTATAAAAGAATAGGCTAGGGGATGCTATGCATTTTTTTAAAAAGTATAGGGATAGAATGATAGTAACTTTAGTTACTGTCATTTTACTTATTATAATAGGAAATACAAGTACAGAAAGAGAGTCAATATCAAATC
Source organism: uncultured Tissierella sp. (assembly GCA_964590735.1). GTDB lineage: Bacteria > Bacillota > Clostridia > Tissierellales > Tissierellaceae > Tissierella_B. The sequence continues at coordinate 12,243 of CAZPZN010000043.1, read as the reverse complement.
TAGAGAAAGTAGTAGGAAATATCCTAACTCCTATATCCAACGTAACCTATAGCATTGGAAATAGTGTTTCAACATTTTTTGGCTCAGTTTTTGACTTTGTGGATGTAAAGGAAGAAAATGACCAGCTAAAGGAAAAAATCACGGCCTTGGAAAGCGAGAACCGGGATTTAGAGAATATAATAGGCAAAACCGATTACCTAAGGAATGAAGCTAAACTTATAGAATCCACTAATCATAAAATCATTTCTGCTGAAATTACAAGCAAGGAACCAAGCAATTGGTATGATAGATTTGTTATTAATAAGGGTTTAAAGGATGGTATTGTAAAAGGTGCAACTGTTGTTCAAGGAGTTGAAATAGAACAAAATCTCTTTCAAGAAGGGGTTGTAGGAAGAGTAGTAGATGTTGGGTCCAATTGGTCTAAGGTTATTACCATAATAGATGAATTAAACAGCATCTCCTTTAAGGTAATTAGAACCCAGGATGGTGGAATATTATCTGGGGATGTTAACCGTAGTATAAATGGTTATTTTTTCGATAATAAGGCGGATGTTATAGTGGGAGACAAGCTCTATACATCAGGGCTTGGGGGTTCATATATCAAGGATATATATATAGGAGAAGTTAGTCATGTATATAGCGATGAAAATGATCTAACAAAAAGGATAACAATTACTCCTGCAATTGATTTCAAAAAAATGTATAAAGTATTTGTAATTCAAGAATGATTGAGGGATATATATGACCATAATATTAATATTTCTAACTATTATCTTAAACCTTGTTTTACAGTCTACTATTTTGCCTTATTTTGAGATTATAGGTAAAGTCCCCAATACTGGATTAATAATAGTAGTAATTATAGCTCTTGCAAAAGGAAGGTATTATGGAGGGCTATTTGGTATGCTCATAGGTTTATTGCAGGATATGTTGTTTTCAACTACCATTGGGGTTAATGCTATAATTTATTTTTTTGCAGGATATTTAATAGGTTATGTAGAGGATACATTTGCTAGGGATAGTGTTATAAATATTATTATATTCACTGCCCTAGCTACTATTTATTATAATATTTTCTATTCATTACAAATGTATTTTTTGAATAGACCTGTAACCTTTATATATGCAGTGGAAAGTGTGTTTTCTTTTGAAGTAGTTTATAATTGCATTCTCGCAGTTTTATTATATAAGTTATTTCAGAAGGTAATATCTGAGCCAAAGATTAGATTTAATAGAAGATAGAGGGATACTTATGAAGTTTTTTGAAAAAATCCTAAATAGATATAATATCGTTATATTAATTCTCGCCTTGCTTATGGTAGTTCTTTCTTTTAGATTGGCCATATTAACCATAGCTCAGGGAGATTATTATAGAGACCTATCGGATAATAAAAGGGTTAAAGAAATATATACCACAGCTCCCAGAGGTGAGATTAGAGACCGATATGGTAGACTTTTAGCTGGTAATATCCCCAGTTTTACAGTTCAAATAATGAAGGATGAACTAAATACTATGGATATGAATGCTAAAAATGATGGTATCCTTAAGCTTATACGCTTATTAGAGGAAGATGGAGTAAGCTATGTAGACGAATATCCACTGGACTTAAATGTTTTTAAATACAATAGTGAAGAGGCTTATTTATCATACGAGCAAACACCGATAAATAGAGTTGTTGATATAATAATTGAGAATAATCTTCTGGGAGATATCTTAGAACTATTCTACATACATGATGAGTATGCGGAGCATTTTCAATTTGCTCCAATAAATAGAGCTGTAAATGCATTAAAAAACAAAAGTATTAACCTGCCTATAAATGTAGAACTTACTGGTGAGGGTCTTCAGATATTGTTTAATGAAGCTGAGAATATATCCAATTGGAAGTCAAATAATGATATACCTGATAACTATTCACCTATTGAGTCTGTAGTAATGTTAATAAATAATGATAAAACAGTAATAAGAAAGGTCATTGATCATCCAATATCAAGAATAATGGTATATAATCTCCTTAGTCAAAGGGGATTGAGTGAAAGTATTATATTAGATGATTTTTCCATAAGTTTTAAGGATGATTATTTGAGCCAAAAAAGGTCACTTATGAGATCCTATCCTGATGTCACTATGGAAACAAGTGCAAAGGATGATTTTGTAAATATCTTTACCCAGGTATCCTTATATAATTTCCTAGACCAGGTTTATTTAGGTGATGATAAAGACAGTGCTGTAATTCCAGGGATGGTCTTGATTGACTTACTAAAAGAACGTGGTCAAGTGGTAAATATAATTGTGGAAGTTATAGAGGATAACTCTAATGTTATTTACAGTTATACAGGAACTAGCGATATAGGAGAAAAAAGTCCCAAGGATATATTAATAGAACAGAGCAAGGAAATCGGAATTCTAAGTGAATTTATTTCATCAGATTCCATAAAATCTTTAGCTCAATCCCAACTTTTAAAAGATGGAGTAAATCCAAAGATATCCATAGCTGGTGATTTTCAATATGTGGCCTTAAATAATCTGAATAACTGGTATAGCCAAAATAAAGTAGATGAAAATCTTGAGATCCATCAGGCTTTTGAAGCTATCAGGGAAAGATATAAAATCCATCCGGATATAAGTAAGTATGAAGTCAGATCCATGTTAATAATATATAATCAAATGAGTAAACAAGGACATCTAGCATATCAACCTTTCAATATAGCATATGGAATAAAAGAGTCTACTGTTGCAAGAATAGAAGAGGGTTTAGTTGAAATGCCAGGGGTTAATATATCCATAGAGCCCGTAAGATACTACCCTGAAGGCACTACTGCAGCACATGTATTAGGTTATTTGGGTAAGATTAGTCAGACAAATGAAATAGAAAAGTATATTAAAGAAAAAAAATATTCTCCAAGTGCAATAATTGGAAAAACTGGTATAGAGGAAAGTTTTGAGGATGTATTAGTAGGAATCAGTGGAGTTAAACAAGTTGAGGTAGATGTAATTGGTAATACTACAAATGTTATAGGTGAAATTGAGCCAGTGGCAGGGAATAATGTTTATCTATCCTTGGATTTAAAAACCCAACAAATAGCAGAAGAGGCTTTAAAACAAACCCTGGAAAAAATCCAAGTAGCTGGGACCTACGAAAGTGAATGGGGAGATTATAAATATGGCACTAATAGGAGTAAGGGAAAGCCCTATGAAAATGCTACATCAGGTGCTTTAGTAGCTATAGACGTTAAGTCTGGGCAGCCTATAGCTATTGCAAACTATCCTTCTTATGATCCTAATCTATTCTCAACAGGGATATCTGATACGGATTGGGAAAGTTTATTTCCAGAGGAAGAGAACAATCCATTAGCCCCAAGACCCCTATATAATATAGCAACCCAAACAGCAGTCCAACCTGGCTCAACCTTTAAAATGGTAACAGCACTAGCTGCTTTAGAAAAGGGTTTAGACCCTGGATATAGAATAAGGGATATGGGTTATGTACAAATAGGCTCTAAGAGATTTAACTGCCTTATCTTTACTATGACAGGGGGCACCCATGGTTATGAAAATGTATATGAGGCACTTAGGGATTCATGTAACTTCTATTTCTATACCTTAGCACTTGGTTATAATCAAAGGGCAAACCAAGACCTTGGAATGAGGGTGGAGATTGAGGACATAGTAGATTTATCTAAAAAACTAGGATTGAATGATAAGACAGGAATAGAAATCAATGTACCTGCGGAAGTATCTGGTGGTGTGCCAGACCCACAAAGAAAGATTATAAGTACTAAGTATTCTTTAAAGCAATACCTAAATAGAAATATTAAAAGCTATATAAAAGAAGGAATATCCCTCTCTGATGAAGAAATAATAGAGGTTATTGAAGAGATAATTTCCTGGATTGAATTAGAGGAACTACTCACAAGAAATGAAGTAATTCGAAGACTGGATATTCTAAATATAGACCCTGAAAAGAGACTTCCAGGAGAGAGGGAAGGTCTTTCAGATAAAATTAAATATACCTATTTGAATCAGGCTTCTTGGAACATTACGGATACCCTTAACGTGACCATAGGGCAGGGAGATAGTTCTTATACTCCTATCCAAATGGCAAACTTTATAGCAACACTTTCAAATGGTGGATATAGGCATGAACTATCTCTAATAGAAAGTATTAAAAACTATGACAATACTATAACCACCTATGAGCATAAGCCAGATCCTGAAAGAATCATGCTCAATGATTATGAAAACCTTGAACATGTAAAAAAGGGAATGGAAATGGTTTCTACAGATGGTACATCAAGAAGGATATTTGAGAACTTTCCTATTAAGGTAGCTTCTAAGACTGGAACAGCTGAGAGAAGTGGAATTAACCCTTATACCGGAGAAAAGGTAGATGAATTTGCTTGGTTTGTAGCATATGCACCTATGGATGATCCAGAAATAGCTGTAGCAGGTGTAATTATCCAAGGAGGAAGTGGAGCTTATGCAGCTCCAATGGTTAGAGATGTAATTGCTCAGTATCTAGGACTAAATAATACGATAATTGAAAATAACTTACCATATGAAAATGTATTAATAAATGAATAAGTATGGGTACTAGACATTTAATGGGGAGATAAGGTAGAATATGTCTAATGAAAGCGCAATGGAGGAAGATTAGTTGAAAAGGGATTTAGTAACCTTTAAAGGGGTATCTGAGGGTGTTTATCTAGATGTATACGGTAGTGATTTGGCTGAAATAAAGAAAGAGCTTGCAAAAAAGTTTTACAACTCGTCAAAGTTCTTTAAAGGAGCTAAATTTCTAGGCGTTAGAAGTGATGAATTAACCCATGATGAAATAGTAGATTTAAAATTGCTTTTAAAATACAAGTATGAGTTCGAAATATCAAATGAAGGTATTCCTGAATATATTAATCAATATTACCAGGAAAGAACTGAGACAAAAAGAACAGAGCAAGTATTTGAGGGTGTAGAGGAAGGTATGACAAAGTTTGTTCACGGCACATTAAGAAGTGGACAAGAAGTAAACTATGATGGTAATATTGTAGTAGTTGGTGATGTTAACCCTGGTGCTTTCTTAAAGGCAAAGGGTAACATAATAATCCTTGGTTCCCTAAGAGGAGTAGCACATGCTGGAATAGGGGGAAATGAAACTGCCATAGTTGCAGCATATAGCCTATTACCAATGCAGCTAAGGATAGCTGATGTAATTGTTAGACCTCCTGAGGGAGATGAGCAATATAATTTACCGGAGGTTGCTAAAATAGTTAACGGGGAAGTATTTATTGAACCTTACTTGCCTAATAAATAAACATAGGAGGAACACTTTATGGAAAATGAAAAATTGGGAACAGCCATTGTAGTCACATCAGGAAAAGGTGGTGTTGGAAAAACTACTACAAGTGCAAATATTGGAACCGGATTAGCTATTTTGGGATATTCAGTAGTTATATTAGATGCAGATATTGGACTTAGAAACCTTGATGTGGTTCTAGGCTTGGAGAACCGAATAGTCTATGACATTGTAGATGTTGTACAAAAGAATTGTAGATTAAAACAAGCCTTAATTAAGGACAAGAGGTATGAAAAGCTATTTCTACTTCCTGCAGCACAAACAAAGGACAAGACAGCGATTAATCCGGAACAAATGATTGAATTAATAGGTGATTTAAAAAAGGAATTCGACTATATAATCATAGATTGTCCTGCTGGTATAGAGCAAGGTTTCCAATATTCTGTTGCAGGTGCAGATAGGGCCATAATCGTAACTACTCCAGAAATATCTGCTGTAAGGGATGCAGATAGGGTTATAGGTATACTTGAGGCTAAGGAAATACATAATCCACAGCTAATAATCAACAGAATTAGACCTGATATGGTTAAAAGAGGCGATATGATGAATATAGATGACATTATAGATATCCTTGCTATAGACCTTCTTGGCATAGTTCCTGATGACGAATCAATAGTTGTTTCCACAAATAAAGGTGAACCTGTAGTAATTGATGATAAAGCTAAAGCTGGACATGCCTATAGAAACATTACAAAAAGAATAACTGGTGAAGAAGTAGAACTTTTAAACTTAGAAGTTGATGACGAGAGTAAACTTAGTAAGATATTAAGACTACTATTTGGTAAATAGGGGGGAAGGTCATGGATATATTCAAAATATTTGGCAGAAAAAAAGAAAATAGCAAAAATGTAGCTAAGGAAAGATTAAAATTGGTATTAGTTCATGATAGAGCTGACCTTAGCCCACAGTTATTAGAAATGATGAAAAATGATATTATTAAAGTAATTTCAGAATATATAGAGATAGATGATGAAGCCTTGGATATAAAGCTTACTAGAATGAAGAAAGAAGGGGATAGCTCACCGGTATCTGCTCTAGTAGCAAATATACCAATAAAGAAGGTTAAAGAGAAGAAATGATAGATAAAACTCTAACAGAAGTTAGGGTTTTTCTTTTTAAATAGGTATAAAACCCACCTTGAATAAATATCCTAATATAAACAAGGTAGGTGATAAAATGAAAAATAGTATACACAAGCCCCGAATACGAACTCAATTTAAAAGACCCGATAGCGACCATATTTTAAGCATTCTTAAAAATCTATTAATAAAATCAGCAATGGTAATAACCATTATCTTAATAGCATTGATTATTAGCAGTATCAATACTCCCTCAGCCTTAAGTCTTACAGAAAAACTTAATAACACCTTAAGTTATGAATTTAAGCCAATTGAGGATTCTAAGAGGATTTATTCTTGGGGAAGAGACAAAGTTTCAGAAACAATCTCTGTTATCCCTGCAATGAAGACAAGACCTAATCCTACATATATAGCGCCTATTCAAGGTGCTATATATAGGTCGTATGATCAGGATATACAAATAAATGGGAATATAGAAAAAAATGGTGGGCTTGATATAATCGTTGAAGGTGATGAAAACCCTATATCCATAATAAATGGTCTTGTCAAAAAGGTGGAGGAGAAGGGTAATAAAGGATATTATGTTACTATTGCAAATGCGGACATGATTGTTGTATATGGATATTTAAAAACAGCTTATGTAAAAGAAGGAGAAAGTATAAATCAAGGGGCGGAAATAGGAAGTATAGGAACAAATAAGGATGGAAGTAAATATTTAAGATTTGAAATATTTATAGATAATAAGGCAGTTGATCCTGCAGAATATATAGACATTTAACCCTGAATTCAGGGTTTTATTTTTTTCTTCTATAAAAATAGTCAAATTAATGATAGTATATACTGAGTACTAATGAAAGGTAGAGTGTATATGATAAACAAAATAAAACTGGATAAAATTCTTAAAAAGGTAGAAAAACCAGCAAGATACATAGGAATGGAGAAAAACTCCATAAAGAAGGACTTAGCTGATATAAGTGTAAAGTTCGCTTTTTCATTTCCAGATGTTTATGAAGTAGGTATGAGCCACTTAGGAATGCATATACTTTATAATCTTATAAATAATGAAAAAAACTATGCATGTGAAAGGGTATTTTCTCCATGGATTGATATGGAGGAAGAGATGAGAAAGGAAGGACTTCCTTTATATACTCTAGAGAATAAGGAAGAAGTAAAAAACTTCGATATTTTAGGATTTACCTTACAATATGAGATGAGTTATACAAATATATTAAATATTCTAGACTTAGCTAATATTCCATTCTATTCAAAGGATAGGAATGATTCATACCCGCTGATTATAGCAGGAGGACCTTGTGCTTATAATCCAGAACCTATAGCTGATTTTATTGATTTATTCGTAATAGGAGAAGGTGAAGAAGTAACCCTTGAGTTATTAAAGCTTTATGAAGATAATAAAAATGAAAATGGGGACAAGAGCCTATTTTTAAGAAAGGCAGCTAAGATAGAAGGCATCTATGTGCCAGCATTTTATGATATTTCATATAAGGAAGATGGAACTATCAAGGAAATGTTCCCAATAGTAGAAGGGATACCAAAAATAATAAACAAGAGGAGAGTTAAAGATCTTGATGAGATGTATGCGCCTGATAAGATGATTGTTCCTTTTATAGACACAGTACATGATAGGATTACTATGGAGCTTTTTAGAGGGTGTACCCATGGCTGTAGATTCTGTCAAGCTGGGATGGTATATAGACCTATTAGAGAAAAATCACCTGAAAGATTAATGGAGATTGCAGAAAATCTTGTAGAAAATACAGGATACGAAAACATTTCCCTTTCTTCCTTAAGTTCTTGTGATTATACTTCACTTGAGCTACTTACAAAGCAATTAATAGAAAAGTTTGAAGATAGGAAAGTAGGAGTTTCACTTCCTTCTCTAAGATTGGATTCATTTTCTATCGATGTTCTTAAAGAAATCGAAAAGGTACGAAAAAGTGGTCTAACCTTTGCACCTGAAGCTGGAAGCCAAAGGCTTAGAGATGTAATAAACAAAGGAGTTACAGAAGAAGACTTGATTAATGCCATATCATATGCTTTTAAAGAAGGATGGTCAAGGATTAAATTGTATTTTATGATTGGGCTCCCAACTGAAACCGATGAAGATGTAATGGGAATTAAAGATCTTGCATACTTAGTCAAAGATTTATTCTTCAATAGACCTCCTGAAGAAAGAAAGGGAAACTTCAAGGTTACTGCAAGTGCTTCATGTTTTGTTCCAAAGCCATTTACCCCTTTCCAATGGTATGGTCAAGATACTATAGATGAATTCTTGAGAAAGATTTATTTGGTTAAAAATACCATCAAGGATAATAAAGTTTCCTTTAATTATCATGATGCTGATTTATCTTATCTTGAGGCTATATTCGCTAGAGGTGATAGAAGGTTATCTAAACTTCTTGTAAAAGCTTGGGAAAAGGGCTGTAAATATGATGGGTGGTCGGACTTGTTTAAATATGATACTTGGATTGAAGCACTGGTAGAAACTAATATAGATGGCTATTTTTATGCTAACAGAACAAGAGAAGAGGATGAGATATTTCCTTGGGACTTTATAAACCCAGGTATTAAGAAGTCTTTCCTTTTAAAAGAATATAAGAAATCTATGGAGGAAGAAACTACTCCAGACTGCAGGAAGGGTTGTAGAGCTTGTGGTATAGATAATTGCGAAATGTGGGGTGTTTTCAATTGATAATAAGAGCTGTATTTACAAAGAAAAACTATCTAAGATATATATCCCATTTAGATATGGTCAGACTATTTCATAGAACCTTTAATATGGTTATGATCCCAATAAAGTATTCTGAAGGTTTTAATCCTCATCCTAAGTTTTCTATAGGAAATCCTCTGTCATTAGGTGTAGAAAGTGAAGAGGAATATATTGATATAGAGATGGAAAGGGATATGGACATAGAGTTATTTATAGATAAGATGAATGAAGCACTACCTGATGATATTAAAATATTAAGAGCAATATCCCTAGAGAAAGCTTCATCAGTATCATCTATGATCGAATGGTCATATTACGAGTTGAGATTTTTAGGAGATACAGATTTAAATATGCTTTCTAAAGCAATCGAAAAATGGTTAGAAAATGATGAAATTTTAATGAAAAGAATGAAGAAAAAAGGTAAAGGCAAAATTGAGATAGAAATCAATATTCGTCCTCTAATTGGTAATCTAAAAGTTGAGAAAAGGGATGAAGATGGATTTATTCTTCTTAATAGCCTTTTAAAATCAGGTGAACGTGGTAATCTAAAGCCAATAGATTTTTTACATGTAATGGAAAGGGATTTATCCCTAGGCATGGATTTAGATAGCATAATGATAAAAAGAATTGGACAATATGCACAGGAGAATGATAAAATCTATAAACCCCTATAATGAGGTGCCGACATGAATTATATATTTATCGATTCAAATGAAAAATTAAATAGAGTAGGAATAGTAGAAAATAATAGGTTGGTGGAATTCTATTCTGAGGAAGTGGAAAACGAAGCACTACTTGGAAACGTCTATAGAGCTAGGGTTAATAATGTACTTCATGGTATGGATGCTGCCTTTGTAGATATAGGAGTAGGAAAGAATGCATATCTACACCTTAAAGATGCTTTGAGCCTTGACCAGTTATATACTGGAATTAAATATGATTTAGATGAAGTAATTAAGGGTGGGGAAGAAATTATAGTCCAAGTCATAAAGGAAGCATTAGGAACTAAGGGGCCAAAGGTGACAACTCACTTAAGTATACCTGGTAGGTTCATAGTGTTGACACCATTTTCTAAAAAGATTAATATTTCAAAGAAAATTCGTAGTCCTGAGGAGACAAATCGACTCAAGGAAATCGGAAGAAGAATACAAAAAAATGACATGGGAATTATCTTTAGAACTGTATCTGAAGATGTAGAAGAAAGTATTCTTAAGGATGAATATGATTCTCTCTTTGATATATATTCCAAGATAGAAGCTGAAAAGAATTTTCTACCAACCCCAAAACTTATCTACAAGGATTTAAATATCGTATATCAAGTAGTAAGGGATAATTTTGAAAATGAAAATACTAGAATTATTGTCAATAGTGAAGAAGTATACAATAATCTATTTCTCTTAAAGAATTATTTTTCAGAGATTTTAGCGGATAAGATTGTCTTTGATCCTAACTTTTCAATAGAAAATGATATGCAGATACAGATGGGTATAAAAGAAGCCCTAGATAGAAAAGTCACTTTACCTAGTGGGGGCTATATAGTAATTGATGAAACAGAAGCATTAATAGCCATAGATGTTAATACTGGCAAATATATAGGGAATTATTCTCTTGGTGAGACAGTTATGAGAACCAATCTGGAAGCTGCCGAAGAAATTGCTAAGCAGATACGCTTAAGAGATATTGGTGGGGTCATAATAGTTGATTTTATTGATATGAAGGATGAAAAATATATATCTAAAATACTTTCCACTATGGCAGAAGCATTTAAGAAGGACAGAAATAAGCCACATATAGTAGATTTAACAAAGCTATTTTTGGTAGAGATAACAAGAAAAAAAACAAGACCTACTTTAAATACTAAGGTTTCTACTATTTGTCCAACCTGCGGAGGTAGGGGCAGAATAAGGAAATAATTATTGACATGAGGCTTGTTTTTTGATAGACTACTAAGGTATGGAGCCGCTCAGTGTGGGTTTTAAAGCTTAGGCACCTAACATTGGCGAGACTAGGTTAGAGGAGGTGCGATTATGTACGCAGTAATCGAAACAGGTGGTAAACAATATAGAGTGCAAGAAGGAGATGTAGTTTTCGTAGAAAAACTAGATGTTCAAGAAGGCGAAAGCGTTAATTTTGATAAAGTTCTAATACTTTCAAACGATGCTGGATTAAATGCAGGAAAACCATATGTTGATGGTGCTAAGGTTGAAGCTAGTGTATTAGAACAAGGAAAAGCTAAAAAAATCATTGTTTTCAAATACAAGGCTAAGAAGAACGAAAGAAAGAAAAAAGGTCATCGTCAACCATTCACTAAGGTTAAGATAGAAAAAATCTTAGGATAATTATGATCAAAGTAAATATTTATAGAGGAAATGGAAATTTCATAAACAGGTTTAAGATAAACGGACATAGCGATTTCGCTCCATATGGAGAGGACATAGTATGTGCAGCTGTTTCTATATTAAGTCATACAGTATTAAGATCTTTAGTAGATGTATGTAACTTAAAAGAAGATGAGATTTCATATAGGGTTGATGAGGAAACTGGATTTTTAGACTTAAGAATATTGATTTCTGAGTATGATAAAAGAATAAAAACTACACAGGTTTTGTTTGAAACCTTTGTAGTTGGAATAAAATCGTTGGTAGAAAGTTACCCTAAATACGTGACTCTTGAAAATAGGGGAGGTGTAATGAATGCTTAAGTTGAACTTACAGCTATTTGCTTCTAAGAAAGGAGTAGGTAGTTCAAGAAACGGTAGAGATAGTGAATCTAAGAGATTAGGCACTAAAAGAGGTGATGGCCAATTCGTTTTGGCTGGAAATATCCTAGTTAGACAAAGAGGTACTAAGATACATCCAGGAACTAACGTAGGAAAAGGCGGAGATGACACCTTATTTGCAACAGCAGATGGGATTGTTAAATTCGAAAGAAAAGGCAGAGATAAGAAACAAGTAAGTATTTATCCTGTAGAAGAAGAACTAGCATAAATAGAAGTCAAAAAGCTTACCGAATGGTAAGCTTTTATTATTACGAATAGGAGCGTGTCCAGCGAAGCTGGTTACTTACATGTTGGTGAAAGTCC
>CAZPZN010000042.1:14338-15475 GCA_964590735.1 uncultured Tissierella sp. | reverse complement strand
AGACGGGATTCCCACCCGCTATATTGTACGCACTTCGTGGCGCACAGATTCCTCGGCTACGCTCGGAATGAAAAAAAAAGTGCTCGGAATGACAAAATAGTTATATTAAAATTCTAAATTATTAATCCTAAATTATTCTTATTGAAATTCTAAATAATTCTTATTAATCCTAAATTAACTTCAGTTACTATGTTTTAACATAGACCTAATGTCGTTTATAACAGAATTATAGCCTATTTACTATAGTATCATTTATGATAACTTCTGTTATGATAACAAATGGTTTATTCTTGAAACTTACTAAAAATTTAGCCTTAATATTATTTAGATTAAAAGCAAAACTATTACTAGGAGGATGATAAAAAAATGAAAATAAAAAGATTAACTGTTATAGCTTTAGGTCTGGTTGTTCTAATGAGTATTGCAGCATGTACTCCTCAGGACACCGGTTTTAATAATCAAAATAGACTGCAAACTAGAGTTAACCAAAATAGGTTAAATGAAAACACTAATTGGAATAACAATGACAGAATGATAGACAATTTAGACGATGGAACTAACACCAATCTAAATACAGGAATGGTCAGAGGTAACACAGGTACTATGAGAAACAACAACAATATGACTACCTCTTTAGGAAATCTAAATAATAGTTCAAGAGAGATAGCTAGAAAGATTGCTGCCCTTCCAGAAGTTGAAGATGCTACAGTTGTACTCCATAATGATACTGCACTTGTTGGTGTAAACTTAAATGGAAACAACAACAATAATAACAACAATAATAATATTTCTACAGCATTGAGAAATAAAATAGAAAATATGGTTAAGGATAATAACAATAACACTAAAAATATTAAAAATGTTTCAATCACTGCTGATCCTGATATGATAGACAGAATCACTAACATTTCAAGTGGAATGACTAATCAAGTCGGGAACGACGTCAGAGATTTTACAAATGATATTGAAGAGCTTATTAGAGATATTGTTCCCGGAGGCAATGGAATAAATAACACTAATATAAATAGATAAGAAGAAAAACAATAAAAAATTCCAAGTTACTTGGAATTTCTTATTTTATTTAGGTATTCAAATAAATTTAAAAGCGTGGATTCCTCGACTAGGCTCGGAATGACA
>CAZPZN010000042.1:0-14238 GCA_964590735.1 uncultured Tissierella sp. | reverse complement strand
TAGGTATTCAAATAAATTTAAAAGCGTGGATTCCTCGACTAGGCTCGGAATGACAAAAAATCGTGCTCGGAATGACAACCTTACCTATTTGCACACAAACCTTGCCTATTTACACATTTCTTTATTTAACTTTTCTATGGCTCTAGTTTCAATCCTAGATACATAGGACCTTGATATACCAAGCATTGCTGCGATTTCTCTTTGAGTTTTACATCCTCCATCGATTAAACCATATCTAAGTTGAATTATGATCTTTTCCCTATCCTTAAGGCAATTATCTATTGCTTTATATAATTTTCTGGTTTCAATTCTTAAATCTACTTCATTTATAACTTGATCAACATCTGAACCTAATATATCTAAGAGATTAATTTCATTTCCTTCCTTATCCATTCCTATGGGCTCATGTAGGGATAATTCTACCTTGGTTTTTTTGGCTGCTCTAATGGTCATAAGGATTTCATTTTCAATACATCTAGCAGCATAGGTAGCAAGCCTTGTACCCTTATCTAAATCAAAAGTTGTAATTGCCTTTATGAGACCAATTGTGCCTATGGAAATTAAATCATCTAAATCCTTACCAGTATTGTTATACTTCTTGACTATATGGGCAACCAGTCTAAGGTTTCTTTCAATAAGGACCCTCTTAGCTTCCTCATCTCCATCTCTAAATCTCAGTAAATAAAATGCTTCCTCTTCCTTACTTAATGGCCTTGGGAAGGAATTGGAGTTTATCATATATCCACATAGTATTACGAATGGTCTTAAGATCCCTTCTAACAACCGCACTACTAATTTTTCCATTTTATCATCCCCCATTTCATTAAGTATATGAAAGAGGATGAGCATTTGTGCTAGTACACTGGATATATTCTATCGATTTCTTTGGCGATTTTTTCAAAGATTGGGGCAGCTGAGAGAGAGCCAGAATATCCATTTTCAACTAAAACACTTATAACATATTTTGGGTCCTTTTTAGGAAAGAATCCTGAAAACCATCCATGGATAGTTCTCTCACCATTTAAAACTGCTTCTGCAGACCCTGTCTTACCACCTGCACCACCAAAGTAACTTGTATCCAAAGACCTTCCTGTACCTTTATCAACTACATCTACTAAATATTCTCTTGCAAGATTTGAAACCTGGCTAGATATTAACTGTATATCCGAATTTTTGTTAAATTCCTTTAATATATTTCCATCTTTATTGCTAATACCCTCTACTATATGGAGATGTTTTTGAATCCCACCATTGGCTATTATCATCATTAGATTAGTAATTTGAAGTGGAGTTGCTTCAATCTTTCCTTGTCCTATAGAGATATTTCCAATGGCTGGTCCTAGTATCTCATTATTATCTGGAAGATTTCCATCTGCTTCTTCTAATAAACCTAGACCAATTTTCTCTCCAAATCCTAGTCTTCTAGCTGTATCTATAACTCTTTTTCCACCTAATTCCTCACCTATCTGTATAAAAGTTGAGTTACAGGACCTATAAAAAGCCTCATTTAAGTTAATTTCACCATGAATACCGGTACATTTAATCCTAAGATTATTTATTTCCTCATATCCATTACATATATATTCCATATCTTCAAAATCTATATTGGATTCAAGGGCGGCAATTAATACTACAAGTTTAAATATGGAACCAGGTGGATATCCAACCTGTATAGCCTTATTATATAAAGCCATGTCTGAACTATTTAGATAATGATAAATCTGGTCTTGCTTAAAATTAGGCCTAGAAGCCATAGATAGAATCTTCCCCGTATCAACTTCAGATACTACTACTGCTCCATTGACTTCTTCTTCATCCATTATCCTCTCAACTTCTTTTTGTATTAAAGAATCTATTGTTAGCTTTATAGCTGATGGGTTATTTGGATCTTGATTTTCATTTACGTACTCAGACCCATTTAAGACTATTTCTCTACTTCTATCGTATTCTAGTACCAAGGTTTTTTCGTGAGTTTCACTTAAAAATTCATCATATACCTTTTCAAGTCCTGCTTCTCCTTTATTTTCCGCTTTATTTATATAGCCTATAACGTGGGATAATAGGCTATCTGGGCTATATCTCTGGACTACATCTACAAAGTAAACATTAGAATAGGCTACTTTAAATTCCTTTTCTACTGGAATTTGAAGAATGTAATTATTACTAGCTAACAAGGAATCAAGTTCTTTTTTTGATAAGCTAGTATTTTTAAGTACATCCTCATAGAGGTCTTCTTCACCTAATAGTAGATTCTTGTGGGCTACTAATACTTTAATTGAGTTATTATTTGTCAGAGGCACAAGATTTCTATCATAAATAGTTCCTCTTTTAGTAATTGTACTTATTTCACTGCTTCGCTGCCTCATGGCTAAGTCTGCATAAAAGGATGATTTAAAAACTTGAAGATAGTATAGTCTTAAGGCTAATAATAAAGTTAATAAGCTAACAATAATTCCAAAACCTATTAATCGTTTCCTATACATAGAAAAACCCCCTATTTGAAATATTATTTCTAATAGGGGGACAGATTATACCTTTATTTTTTTTAAAAAGAGGAGATTCCTCGACAAGCTCGGAATGACAAGTGTGATGGGATCCCTACCCTAGGGTCGAAATGACATCCTGGTTGGTCTGCTAGGGTCGGATGACATAGCCCTTAAGATTTAGCTTTTTTGATGATTTCATTGATTTTTGTAACTATTAGGTCGATTGCTACTTTATTATATCCGCCTTCTGGGATTATAATATCTGCATATCTCTTTGTGGGCTCAATGAATTGAAGATGAGCAGGTCTTACTGTACTCATATATTGAAGGATTACAGAGTCTAAAGTCCTTCCTCTGTCCTTAATATCCCTAAGAATTCTTCTAATAACCCTTACATCTGAGTCCGTATCTACGAAGATTTTAATATCTAAAAGGTCTCTTATCTCTTTTTCATAAAGGATTAATATGCCTTCTAGGATAATAATATCCTTTGGCTCTACTTTTATAGTTTCACTTTTCCTATTATGGTTTTCAAAGTCATATATAGGTTTTTCTATAGCCTTACCAATTAATAAATCGGAAAGGTGTTCTTTTAATAGTTCATTATCAAAGGCATCTGGATGGTCGTAATTGGTCTTTACCCTATCTTCGAAGGACAGATGACTCTGCTCCTTATAGTAGCTGTCCTGCTCGATTATGGTGATACTGTCCTCTGCTATTTCCTTAAATATTTCCTTTGTTACAGTAGATTTTCCGGAGCCTGTCCCTCCTGAGATACCAATTAATATAGGACAATTCATAAATTAATCCTCCCTTTCCTTCCTTAAGAGATAAAATTTTTCTACTTCTTGGTCTACTTTCATCTTGATAATTTGTTGAGGATGGGGAGCTACTTCTATTTCATTTTCATTTTCATCCCACATCTTTTCAATTTTTTGTACGAAATGTTCTTTTCCTGGACCAAATATTTCTATTTCTTGTCCATTGAAGATTCTATTTCTCTGCTCTATAGTAGCTATTCCAGTTTCCTTGTCATAGTCCAAAACCATACCTACAAAATCATAACCTCTAATATAGGAACTATGGGTATATACTTGGGATTCCTCTGTTGTTTTACCAAAGTAGAATCCTGTTGTAAAGTCTCTATGACTTACCTTTTTTATCTCATCTAGCCACTTGCTGTCGTATTTGTATCCTTCAGGGTCCTTATAATATGCATCGATTGCCATTCTATATGCTCTAATTACCGTAGCTACATAATAGGATGACTTTACCCTTCCTTCTATTTTTAGGCTAAATATACCTGATTCAATGATTTCAGGTAAATACTCTATCATACATAGGTCCTTGGAGTTAAAGAGGAAGGTTCCTTCATCATGTTCTTCAATTGGGAAGTATTCTCCTGGTCTCTTTTCTTCTACTACAGCATATTTATATCTACATGGTTGGGCACAGTCTCCCATATTTGCATCTCTTCCAGTCATATAATTGCTGATCAAGCATCTACCGGAATAGGACATACACATGGCCCCATGTACGAAGGCTTCTATATCTAAATCCTCTGGAATCTTGGAAGTGATTTCCTTGATTTCTTCAAAAGATAGCTCTCTTGCTAGAACTATTCTTCTTGATCCTAGATTGTACCAGAACATTATGGTTTCATAATTTGTTACACTTGCTTGGGTGCTTATATGGATTTCCATATTAGGCAAGGTTCTCTTAACGATCATAAACATTCCTGGGTCTGCTACTATTACAGCATCTATATTTACACTATTTAATTCCAATAGATATTCTTCAAGTCCTACTAAATCCTTGTTATGTGGTACTATATTTAAGGTTACATATACCTTTTTATCTCTTTCGTGTGCAAATTGTACACCTTCAGCTATTTGTTCTATGGAAAAGTTCTTGGATGCCTTTCTTAATCCAAAGGCTTCTCCACCTAAATATATTGCATCTGCACCGTATAATATTGCCATCTTAAGTTTTTCAAGATCTCCTGCTGGTGCAAGTAGTTCTACTTTTTTCAATTCTAGTCCTCCTTATATGTTAAGGCTACTCCATCTCCTATAGGGATTACAGAAGATGTATAGCCATCCAGTTCATTAATATAGCTTAAGAAGGTTCTAAGCCTTCTTACAATGGTTTTTTTTCGTTTAACTAATAATTCATCACTAGCTACCATTCCCTTGTACAAAACGTTATCCGAAACTATTAAGCCACCTCTTTTTAGAAATGAAGAACAGTACTTAAAGAATTCTAGATACTGGCCCTTGGCTGCATCTAGAAATATAAAGTCATAAGTTTCATTAAGATGAGGTAGTACATCCTCTGCATCTCCACCTATTACCCTAATCCTGTCTTTATATATAGAATTTGATATATTATTGTTAGCTTCTTTTATCATATTCTCGTTACGCTCTATGGTTGTTATTTTAGTATCATTGGATGTTGACTCCGCCATAATAAGAGCAGAATAGCCTATTGCAGTTCCAACTTCTAAAATATTCTTAGGTTTATTGAGCTTTAATAACACCTTTAATAGCTGGGCCGTTTCTGGCTCAATAATTGGAACCTTATATTCTTTAGCATATTTCTCTAATTCAGTCAGATATGGATTGTTCTCAGGAGTTATGCTCCTAATATAATCCTCGATGTATTCTTCGTTTATGTTCATTTCACTATCACCTAGTTACCATTCCTTAAAGTTAGTTGCCTTGTCATATACGTATAATATTATGCTTCCGAATATAGCAACTGAAGCAAGTTCTCCTCCGCCAATTCCAATTACAGTATAGATATATGGGACCTTAGTAAAATAGGATACCCAAATTGAAACTATAAGTCCATTTAATAGGACTGGTGGTATCATTCCAGCCCATTTATTTTTTGCTTTGGATGTTAAATATGCTGCTAATAGGGTTACAAGGCTTCCACCAAAAATATCTATAAGTCCAAAGCCTGAATATGAAGCTATAAGAAAATTAGCTATTAAACAACCTACGAACACACCAGGAACAGCTGCTGCCTCTACCAAAGGTAAAAGGGCTAATCCTTCTGCTACCCTAAGTTGAATAGGGCCAAAAGTAAGTGGTGCTATTGGAAATGGTATAGTCTGCAGTATTACAAGTATTATGTAGATAGCAGCTATAAGACTTGCTTTAGTTAAATATCTTATATTCATAAATTCCTCCTATTTCAATTTCTTTATTTATTATACCACTAATACAATTTCTTAAAAAGAGAAATCCCTATTAGCTAGGGATTTTCTTCTGTTTCTTTAAACTTCCATAATTATTGGTAATATCATTGGGTTTCTCTTAATCTTTTCATAAAGGAAGCTTCTTAGAGAATCCCTAATTGCTGATTTTAATGTTGCCCAATCTGTAATTTTTTTCTTTTCACAATCTTCAAGGGCTGCTTTTACAATATTTCTCGCTTCTACCATCAAATCTTCTGATTCTCTAACGTATACGAAGCCACGAGATACTATATCAGGTCCTGAAACCACTTTTCCATCTTGCTTATTCATAGTAACTACAACTACTATAAGTCCATCCTCTGATAGATGTTTTCTATCCCTTAATACTATATTTCCAACATCACCAACACCAAGACCATCTACTAGAATATGTCCAGATGGTACAATTCCACCTAGATTGGCACTATCTTTAGTAAATTCAATAATTTGTCCATTTTCAATAATAAAGATATTCTCAGATGGAGTTCCCATGGATTCTGCCATTTTAGCATGAATCTTTAAATGTCTAATTTCACCATGAGCAGGAATAAAATACTTTGGCTTAACTAATGCCAATACCATCTTTAGTTCCTCTTGGCAAGCATGACCAGAAACGTGAACATCTGCTAGGGACTCATATATAACCTCTGTACCCTTTTCAATTATCTTATTAATTATTCTTGATACTGCATTTTCATTTCCAGGTATAGGTGTTGCTGATATTATTACTAAATCATCAGGCATTAGTTCTATTTTTCTATGCTCTGAATATGCTATTCTAGTTAATGCACTCATAGGCTCACCTTGTGAACCTGTAGTAATTAATACTAGCTGATTGCCATCATACTTACCCATATCATTTATATCTATCAATGTACCTTCTTGTATATTCATATATCCTAATTCGTTAGCTACTGTAACCATATTTACCATGGATCGCCCCGATAAGATTACTTTTCTACCATACATCTCTGCAGCATTGATTATCTGTTGAACTCTATGCACATTAGACGCAAAAGTTGCTACTATTATTCTACTCTTTGCACTTGAAAATAAGTCCTTAAAAGTTTCTCCTACTGTGCTTTCACTCATGGTATATCCCGGTCTTGTTACGTTTGTACTATCTGACAATAAAGCCAGTACTCCTTGATTACCTAATTCAGACAATCTTTGGAAATCCATTATCTCTCCTGTAATAGGTGTAAAGTCGATCTTAAAGTCTCCAGTATGAATTATAGGTCCCATAGGTGTATGAATACATATTGCAGAAGAGTCAGGTATACTATGACTAGTTCTAATAAACTCAACCTCAAATACACCCGATTTTATTTTTTCACCATGTCTTACTACTTTTAGGTCTACAACACCTAAATTGTGTTCTCTTAGCTTTGTCTCCAAAAGTCCTAAAGTAAGCTTAGTACCATAGATAGGTATATTTATCTTCTTTAAGACATAGGGAATCGCCCCTATATGGTCTTCATGTCCGTGAGTTAAGAATAGTCCTCTAATCTTTGCCTTATTCTTAATTAGGTATGTTATGTCCGGTATTACTATATCTACACCTAACATTTCATCCTCAGGAAAGGTCATACCACAATCTATTAAGATTATATCATCTTTATATTCGATGACTGTAATATTCTTTCCAATCTCACCCATACCACCAAGGGGTATAATTTTTAGTTTTGCTTGTTTTGCCACTTTATCAATCCTCCGATTTTTTTTCCACTGTTAAACATTCCTGGCAATAGCCATAGAATTTTACATTATGATCTATTATTTTAAAATTCACTTTTTTTTCAATTTCTTGTTCAAGAGAATCTAAAAGATCTAGTTTTACCTCACTAACCTTTCCGCATTCTATACATATCAAATGGTGATGGCGGTGATTTTCCGTCCCTAAGTTTAATTCATAACGACTCAATCCATCATCAAAATTTATTTTATATACTATACCTAGTTTCTCAAAAAGCTGTAGGGTTCTATACACTGTTGCAATTCCTAATTCTGGATTTTCCTTAGATGCAATTTCATAGACATCCTCACTACTTAAATGCTCATCTTCATTATCGAACATTGCATTTAAAATATCCTTCCTTTGAATAGTTAGTTTATACCCTTCTTTTTGTAATATACGTTCATAGTGTTTGATAATATTTTCCATTATATCACCCGTTCTCGTTTTAGCTATCAGAAGAAATTGTTTTTAAAATTTCATCACACCACTGTAACGAGGTTGACCTCGTTATTGCAGGTTTTCTTTTAATAATTCTTCATAAGCCTCTTCTGCTTCTTTAAGTTCTACATCATCAATCCCAACTAAAAGTTCATCACCATTATCATCAAGTTCAATTCTTAATATATAGGTCGCTGAATCAATATCACTAGCAGGAAGCATAGCTACATAGTCTGTGTCATCTAATGTAAATTTTGCCTTTACAATAAACTCTATTTCATTGCCTAATTCATCATAGAATAGATGTCTCTCTCCCATATTAAAACTCCTTTCTATCCAAATATGTTTGTAATATATATGACGCCGCAATCTTATCGATTACTTTTTTTCGGTTTTCTCTTCTAACTTCACTTTCTATTAGAATTCTCTCCGCTGATACAGTTGTTAGTCTTTCATCTATATATATTATATCTATTTTAAACTTATTTTTTATTTTCTCAGCAAATTTAATTACCTTTTCACTTTGGGGACCCATTGTCCCATTCATATTCTTAGGTAATCCTACTACGACTTTTTTTATTTCATATTCGTTGATTAAATCTTCTATAATTTTAAAATCCTTGACCTTACTTTCTCTTTTTATCGTGGTCAATCCTTGTGCTGTAAATTGCAATAGATCACTAACAGCAACTCCAATATATTTATCTCCAACATCTAAACCTAAAATTCTTTCCATACTTCACTCCAATTATATTACTTTTATACAAAATTCAGGGCAAACTGTAGCACAATAGCCACACAATACACAGTTTTCATTAGGGTATGCCCTTCCTTCAATCACCTTTATTCCATTTTGTTTACAACGTTCCTCGCATCTCTTGCAGCCTATACAATAATCTGCTACTGACAGTCTTCTGTTTTTCTTTTTCATCTTTTCCTTTAAGGATTCTTCAATATACCCATTTTCCATAAGTTGTATATCTGCATCGATTTCATCTGTAGATTGCATTCCAATAGCTATTGAATCGATAAAAGGTATGTTTTTAACAAAATTGAATGCATCTTCAGCTTCTTTTATTAAATGTCCTCCACCTAGTGGCTTCATGGCATAAATGCCTTTTCCCTTATTTTTAAACTTTTCTAATTCCCTTAGCATATCCTCTATAGTACCATCATGGATTCCAATTCCTTTTTTATTAACTAAAGGATGAATGAGATCTATTTCATCAAATTCCAAGGCACCTTTGACACCATCAACCCTGTGAGTTGAAATACCAAATGCTCTAATTTTTCCCTCTTCCTTAGCTTTCATAAAATATTTAATTGCATCGTAATGACCCCTAAGGGTATGTATTGACTCTTGCTCATGTAATAAAAATATATCTATATAGTCCGTTTTTAATTCTCTTAGAGCTAATTCTAAGCTCTCCTGGGCTGTATCTTCAGAGTATGCATAGCATTTAGTGGCTATGGTGTATTTAGTCCTATCTATACCCTTTAGAGCTTCTCGTATATATTCATAGTTTTCATATATTTCCGCAGTATCAAGAAAATCTATACCCTTATTATAGGCATATTCAATTAAATATGCACCTTCTTTAATGGATAGATTTGCCTGAAATGGAGTCATGGTAAGGGATCCAAAACAAAGCCTTGAAACGTCTATACCAGTATTTCCTAATCTTTTTCTTTCCAAATCTTGCACTCCTTAATGACAATTCCGCAGTTTCCTAATGTACATATTTGGGTCTAGCCTTCGAAGGTTAAACCCGAGATTGCAAAAAACCCAAATTGGCTTAGGTCATAAAAGATGGATAGCAATTTATGATTAGCTATCCATCTGACTTTATACCTTATCACATTTTAAATATGCTCTTAGTATTTCTTCCAGTAATTCATCTCTTTCTAGCTTTCTGATTAAAGATCTTGCATTATTATGACTCGTTATATATGTGGGGTCTCCAGACAAAAGATACCCGATAATCTGGTCTATTGGATTATACCCTTTTTCCTTGAGAGAAGCATATACTGAGAACAAAACTTCCTTTGGCTCTACAGGGTTCTCCTTTGGTGGTTCAAATTTCATTGTTTCATTAAAATTATCGCTCATTTTCATACACCCCTGTTTTTATTATACCACAATTTAGAAATTTTGATAGAAATTTTTAAGCCTTAGTAAATGATGATATTATTTAGACTCAATTAACTTGGAAACAGCTGCCAAGGCTTCATCGACTTTATTTATATCCTTTGCGCCGGCTTGAGCCATATCTGGTCTTCCTCCACCGCTTCCTCCAGCAATTTTTGCAACTTCTTTTATTATATTTCCTGCTGAATAACCCTTTGCAATTATATCCTTTGTAGCCATAGCTACTAGGTTTGCTTTAGAACCTTGAATAGAAGCTAATACTACTATACCTGATCCAAGCTTATTTCTAATCTCATCTCCAAGATTTCTTAGGGATTCCATATCTAGCTCATTTACCTTATAGGTTACTAAATTAACATCCTTAACAAGAGTCCTAGAATTTAATATTTCCTCAGCTATATTTGTAGAAAGTTTACCCTTAAGCTTCTCGATTTCCTTTTCCTTTTCCTTTAAATCTTCAGCTAAAGACTTGGTTTTATCCAGTAAGTTAGTTCTATTGGTCTTTAGTATATGGCTTATCTCTTCAGTTTCTTTTTCTACTTGATTTAGATAATCATATACACCATAGCCAGTAATGGATTCGATTCTTCTAACACCTGATGCTATTCCTGACTCAGACACTATCTTAAATAATCCTATATTGGAAGTGTTCTTAACATGAGTACCACCACAAAGTTCTTGAGAATATTCTCCCATTTTAACTATACGAACATCATCCTTGTATTTATCTTCGAATAGTCCTATAACGCCCATTTCTTGTGCATTTTTAAGACTGGTTTCTATTGTCTCTACATCTAATGCCTCAAATATCTGTTCATTTACTCTTCTTTCTATCTTTGATAGATTTTCCTTAGAAACTCCTTCAAAGTGAGTGAAGTCAAATCTCATTCTATTTTCCATAACAATAGATCCAGCTTGGTTAACATGATCTCCAAGAACTTCCTTCAATGACTTATGAAGAAGGTGGGTTACGGAGTGGTTTCTTCTAATGGAATTTCTTCTATCCACATCTATCTTTGCATCTACCTTACTATTTACTTGAGCTGTTCCTTCTAATATTTTTACCATATGAAGGATAAGCCCATCTTTAGTCTTTTTAGTATCGATTACTTCCGCTTTAAAATCAGAGGATTCTATGATTCCTGTATCCCCTACCTGACCACCGGATTCACCATAAAAAGGTGTTTCCTTTAATATGATAATTCCTTCCTCAGGGTTTGTTAGATCTACTGCTTTTTCATTATTCTTAATTATAGCGAGAATTTCAGTTTCTACTTCATCTACTTTATAGCCCCTAAAGATAGATTCAAGATCATCATAAAGTCCATGATCATGATTATCTGCCCAACCTGAGTCACCTTCAGTCCTTGCTTCTCTTGCCCTTGTTCTCTGAGCTTCCATATGGATATTGAAGTCTTCTTCATTTACTGATAAGCCTTTCTCAATCAATATCTCCTTAGTTAAATCCAATGGGAATCCAAATGTATCATAAAGCTTAAATGCTTTTTCACCATTTAGTTCTTTTTCCTTATTAGCAGTCATTTCATTTATATAGCCTTCTAGAATAGAGATACCTTGATCTATTGTTTCTTCGAACTTTTCTTCTTCAGCTCTAATAATCTTCTTAATTTGGCCTTCTCTTTCCTTTAACACTTTATATTCAACGCTCCATGAGTTTATAACCACTTCAGCAACATCAGGTAGGAATATATTGTCTATTCCTAAAAGTTTTCCATGACGAGCAGCACGTCTAATTAATCTTCTTAGGACATAACCTCTTCCTTCATTGCTTGGTAATACTCCATCGGAAACAAGGAAAGTCATTGCCCTTGCATGGTCAGTCATTACTCTAACTGACACGTCTTTATCTGGATTTGTACCATATTCATAATTAGCTAGGCCTACAATTTTCTGTAATATATCGTTTATAGCACCTATTTCAAATATATTATCCGTATTTTCCAATACAGTTGCTATCCTTTCAAGACCCATACCTGTGTCTATATTTGGATTTGGAAGTGGATGGTATACTCCTTGTTCATCCTTGTCGAATTGAGTAAACACAAGGTTCCATACCTCTAAAAACCTATCGCAATCGCAGCCTGGCTTACAATCCTCATGTCCACATCCATAGTCTAGACCTCTATCTACATAGATCTCAGAGCAAGGGCCAGATGGGCCTACTTCCAATTCCCAGAAGTTATCTGCTTTACCTAAACGTACAATTCTTTCTTCAGGTACACCTATGGTTTTATTCCAAATCTCATGAGCTTCATCATCATCTAAATATACAGTTACCCATAAATCATTAGGGTTTAATTCAAGTCTTTCAGTTAAAAATTCCCACGCCCAAGCAATAGCTTCTTTCTTAAAGTAGTCCCCAAAGGAGAAGTTTCCAAGCATTTCAAAAAATGTTGCGTGTCTTGCCGTTTTACCTACATTATCAATGTCTCCAGTTCTTATACACTTTTGACAAGTTGCCATTCTGCTATGAGGAGGAGTAGCTTCTCCAGTAAAGTATCTTTTTATTGGGGCCATTCCAGCTCCTATTAACAAAAGGGATTTATCGTTCTTTGGTACTAGAGAAAAACTTGGTGCTATTAGATGTTCTTTTTCTCTAAAAAAATCTAAGTATTCCTTCCTAATCTCGTGCAATCCTAATTTCTTCATTAAAAACACCTCATCCTCTTAATTCGAAAAAGCCTCCCATCTAGGGAGGTTTTTCCTATATATGTTTATTTTAATTAAATATTAACCTATTGTCAATTCAAATACTCAATTTCTCTCATTTGGAGGGATTCTTAACCTCTCCACTAGGAAATGATAGAAAATCCTAGCTATTGCTATAAATGGTACTGAAAGTATCATGCCTAACACTCCAAACATTGCCCCACCAATTATTATTGCTAAAAGTATGATCAAAGGATGCATACCTGTAGATGTTCCTAATATCTTTGGTCCTAGTAGGTTGTTTTCTGCCCATTGTAGGAGGACAAAGAATATAGATACCCATAAGGCCTTAATTGGACTAGATATAAAGGCAAAAATAACTGCCGGAACAAATGCCATAAATGGACCAATATATGGAATTACATCTCCAATAGTGGTTAAGAAACCTATTACTATAGCAAAATCCACTCCAAGTATTAGTAGGAAAATGGTAGTTCCAATTCCTACGCATATGGCCATTATAATTCTGCCACGGATAAATTTTGAAACAGATAAATCTATTTCTCCAGCAAGGTACAATATATCCTCCTTATATTTTACAGGAATTAATTTCTTTATCTTTACCTTAAATACTTCTTTATCTACTAAAAAGTAAAATACAAGGATTGGTGATAGTACTAAGGTTACAATTTTGGTAAAGGAATTAACTAGACCTTGAAACAAGGAATTTATACTGTTCCCAAGAGATAGTTCAATACGACCAATACCATCAATTACAGCTTTTTGTATACCCTGAAACATAGGAGGAAGACCTCCCATATATTGAGTATATAGGACGTTAAGCCTATCTACAAAGCTCTTTATATTTGAAAAGTATCTAGGCATATTTTCTGCTAGATTACGAACTTCCCTAGCAATTCCAGGCATAACTAAAAATGCCAATATAAATATTACTCCAGCTATGATTAGATAAAGAGTAAATACTGCATAGATTTTTTTCATGCCCCTAGATTCTAAATAGAGAACAGCAGGATTTAAAATATATGCTAATACTGCTGATAGATTAATTGTAAAAAACAAATCAGATAATATGCTGTATTTCCCAAATAAATACCAAAAAAAGTAGATTCCAATAATTAAACCTATTAGAGGTAAGACCTTGGAGTTATTAACCCGTATACGCTTTCTTTCAGGAATAAAGTTATTCCCTATATGGACTAAATAATATATGACCAAGAGTAATAAAACTGTTAATAATACCCAAACAGCTTTTACAAAGAATTCAGGAGGAGCATTTATAATCATAATTTCACCTCTTTAAATAGGCTTATACATATCTTATACCCAAATTACTTATTTATTATTTAATTTACGCAGTTTCTCAACACTATTTTATTTGTTGCTATCACTCACATAAAATTGGTGATCATTGCGTTTGACCTACCATCAATTTATGGAAATCCACCATAAATTGATGGTAGGTCATAAATAATAGATTTAAATAGTAGGACTT
>CAZPZN010000041.1:0-15555 GCA_964590735.1 uncultured Tissierella sp. | reverse complement strand
GTATGACTATGTAGAGATGTTAAAATATCCTGAAGCCAGACATTATCGCAAGAATCCTGTATTATCTCATGAAATCTTTGATCATCGCTTATGGCATTTTGATAATCCTTATTTATGTCATATGTCTTAAATCCTTCAACGATTTCTTCCAATTCTTTTAGGGCGCTAGCATTTATTCTGTCTACTGCAAGTACGGCAGCATAAGGATCTAGTACTCTTGTGATTTCAAAGATGTGTTTCATACTTCTAAAGTCTATAGTAGTAACTTGTACACCAAAACGTGGAACTATGTTTATGAGTTTATCTGCTTCTAAAAGCTGGAAGACCTTTCTTATAGGAGTTCTACTTACATTAAACTCATCTGCAATCTCCTGCTCATTAAGAACTTGACTAGGAGCGTATTCCAATTTAACTATTTTATCCTTAAGTATCTCGTATATTTCCTCAGTTGTATGTTCCATTGGCATTCACCCTTTCTAAACTCTAGTTTGACCTTTATATATTTGTCCAGTTGTTGAGTCAACAGTTACTATATCCCCATTTTTTAGGATTTCTCTTGCATTCTTTGCTCCTACTATTGTTGGTTTTTCAAGGTTGATACCCACAATTGCACTATGGGATGTCAAACCTCCTTCTTCCGCTATAATTGCAGATGATCTTTCCATATATTTTACCATTTCCTTATAAGTAAAATTAGTTACAATAATATCTCCATTTTCAAAGTAATTAAGTAAATCCTCTTCAGTATTTACTATACAGACCCTACCAGTTCCAACTAGACTTCCTATACCCTGACCAGTTAATAATACCTTACCTATGGTATGAACCTTGATCATATTGGTAGTACCAGAAAGCCCTACTGGTATTCCTGCTGTTATTATAACTAAGTCCCCTTCATTCACATAGCCATATGATATCGCTGCGTTTACTGAATTGTCAATAACTTCATCTGTAGAATTGCTCTCTTTAGCTACTACTGGGTATACTCCCCATTCAAGAGAAAGCTTTCTTCTTACAGTGTCTGAGGTTGTTACTGCAATAATTGGAGCCTTTGGCCTGAATTTAGAAATAGCCTTTGATGTATATCCTGATGAGGTGGAAGTTATAATTGCAGCTGCATCAAGGTCCTCTGCAGTAGTGCATGTTGCCTTTCCTATAGCATTAGTGGTTGAAAGTTGGTTCATATCAGATCTAATTTTTAACATTTCATGATAGTTCAAGGACTCCTCAGTAGTTAAGGCTATTGAATGCATCATCTTAACAGATTCAATAGGGTATTTCCCCGCTGCAGTTTCTCCAGATAACATAATAGCACTGCTGCCATCTAGAATTGCATTGGCAACGTCTGTTACTTCAGCTCTTGTTGGTCTCGGATTTCTCATCATAGAATCTAGCATTTGAGTTGCTGTAATTACAGCTTTTCCCGCTAAAGAACACTTTCTGATTAACATCTTTTGGATTAAAGGTATCTCCTCGGTTTTAACCTCTACTCCAAGGTCTCCCCTAGCTACCATTATTCCATCCGAAACCTTTAGAATCTCGTCTATATTATCTACACCTTGTTGACTCTCAATTTTAGAGATAATATCTATACTTTGACCACCATTTTCTTCTAAAATCCTTCTTATAGTATTTACATCATCTGCTGTCCTTACAAAGGAGACTGCGATAAAGTCTATATCATTTTCTATCCCAAATTTTATATCTTCTATATCTTTTTCAGTCACTGCTGGAAGATTGATGTTAACGTTAGGAACATTAACACCTTTATGATTTTTTAATGTTCCACTATTAATTGCAATACACTTTATATCTCTTCCATCTATTATTTCTAGAATTCTTAGTTCCACTAGACCATCGTCTATTAAAATTCTTCCCCCAACTTCAACATCTTGGGGAAGCCCCTTATAAGTAATACTTACTATGGATTTATCTCCCAGAATTTCCCTTGTTGTCAGAGTAAAAATATCATCTTGGGTTAATTCTATGGTTCCATCTTTAAAATCTCCAAGTCTGATTTCAGGACCCTTTGTATCTAGCATAATAGCAATCGGCAGGTCCATTTCTTCTCTTACTTTCTTTATTGTATCTATTCTTTTTTTATGCTCATCATGATTACCATGAGAGAAGTTTAATCTACATACATTTAATCCATTTTGAAAAAGGTCTCTTAACTTATCTTCTGATTCAGATGCTGGTCCAATGGTTGCTACGATTTTAGTCTTTTTCATCCTACTTCCTCCTATAGAGATAATATATCTGCTGTTTCATACATTTCTACATTGAATTCCTTAACCATATCTAAGGCTTCATCGATATCCATATCAATTATTTCGTTACATTTAACACCCAATACCCTATTTGATTTACCCTGCATCAATAGGTCAACTGCTTTTTTACCCATAAGGCTAGCATATATTCTATCCATAGTCGTTGGAGTTCCACCTCTTTGTAGATAGCCAAGAACTGTAACCCTAGTTTCAATTCCTGTTTTCTCCTCCATAGTCCTAGCTATTTCATATGGATTTCCTACTCCCTCTGCAAGAATTATAATATTATGAAGTTTGCCTCTATTTCTTCCTACCATAGCTTTTGCACATATTTTATCTATATCATAATCCATTTCTGGAACTATTATACTCTCCGCTCCTCCTGCAAGACCCGCATATAGTGCTATATCTCCACAATTTCTTCCCATTACCTCTATAACATTTGCTCTTCCATGGGATGAAGAAGTATCACGAATTTTACTTATTGCTTCCACTACTGTTTCAACAGCAGTGAAGAATCCTATGGTTTTATCTGTATAGGCAAGGTCGTTGTCTATGGTACATGGTATTCCAATAGTTTTAATTCCAGCTTGAGCTAAAGATCTAGCCCCCTTAAAACTACCATCTCCTCCTAGGACTACTAAGCCATCTATATTAAACACATCTAGAACATTGAGGGCTTGTTTAAAGCCTTCATCCGTCATAAAAGCTTCAGATCTTGCAGTCCTTAGTAGAGTACCTCCTCTATGGATAATATCTGCTACTGAGTGTAGGCCCAAATCATCTATATCGCCTTCAATTAGACCTTGAAATCCTTGTCTAATACCCATCATACGAATATTATTATATATTCCCATCCTTACTACTGCCCTAAGGGCTGCATTCATACCCGGAGCATCTCCACCACTGGTTAAAACGCCTATCGTCTTCATATTATCATCCTTTAATATAGAATTTTATCTAATTCCATTTTCCAGAATAAAATCATGAGCATCCTTAGCTTCATGGTCCAAGGCTTGAATCTCATAGATCTTTTCTCCATCTCCTTCAGAAAAATTCCCTAGTCTTACAAGAAATCCCTCATTCTTAAGCATTTCCTCTACTTTTTTTGCATAGTTTAGGTTCGCTGATACATGAATTGTGTTCCACATAATTGACCTCCTAGCATTACTAATTACTCAATCTGATATTATCATTACCCAATAATCTCTGTAATTCCACAAGAAGATCCTTATTTCCTGAATTAATCCAAAGAGATCTATCCGCAACAAAGGTTTTTTCATCCTTCTCCATATATACATAAACTGGAGTATCTCCTGGATACTTCCTTAATATTCTCTTGATATAATTAAATGCATCAGGCTTACTAGCTAATGATAGCTTAATATAGAGCTTATCACGCTTGAATTTGCTTAAAGGTGAAATCTTTTCTGCAATTATCTTAGTATCCTCAACCTCAGAAGTAGAAATCCTGCCCTCTACAACAACAACAGCATCTTCATATATGAATTTATTATATCTCTCAAAGGTAGCAGGAAATACTATACATTCCACTGCACCATATAAGTCTTCTAAGTTTAAGAAAGCCATCATGTTGTTATTTCTAGTTATCTTATTTTTCTTTTCAACTATTATTCCACCTATGGTAATCCGTTGACCATCATCAATTCTTTGGCCTTCTTCCATATCTCCTACTAAGTCTGTTGTCATTAGGGTAGACACTCTCTCTAGTTCCTTAACGTATGGCTCTAGAGGATGACCCGAAACATAGATTCCTAGTGTTTCCTTTTCCATAGCTAGGAGAGATTTTTTTGGAAACTCATTAATATTTGGAAGATTGTCCTTATTTTCTGTTCCCTCTATTGTGTCAAATATTGAGAACTGTCCCTCAATATTTCTCCTTCGATTGGAATGGATTCCATCTATGGTCTTCTCAAATATTGATAATAGCTGTGCTCTATTGGCCCCTAAATTGTCCAACGCTCCACATTTAATAAGGCTTTCAACTGCCCTCTTGTTCATAACTGAAGAATCTATACGCTCAACTTTTTCAACAAAGTCTGTTAGACCTGTAAAACTGCCCTTTACCCTTGCCTTAACTATAGCATCAATAAAATTGGAACCAACATTTTTAACTGCACTTAAACCAAATCTTATTTTGTTTTCATATACTGTAAATTTCCTATAGGATAAATTTACATCTGGCGGCAATACTTCTATACCTAATCTCTTACATTCCTGTATATATAGAGAGACTTGAGTGGTATTACCCATAACAGAAGATATTAGTGCTGCCATAAACTCCTTAGGATAATATAGTTTAAGCCAAGCAGTTCTATAGGCTACCACAGCATAGGCTGCTGAGTGAGACTTATTAAAAGCATAGTTAGCAAAGTCTATCATTAAATCAAATATTTGATTTCCACTTTTTTCATCTACTCCATTACGGATACAACCCTGAATAACTACATTACCCACTTCATCGGTCTGACCATAGATGAAATTCTTTCTTTCTTGCTCCATAACATCCATCTTTTTCTTGGACATAGCACGTCTTACAAGGTCTGCCCTTCCTAAGGTATAGCCCCCAAGATCTCTTACTATTTGCATTACTTGTTCTTGATATACTATACAACCATATGTCGCCCCTAAAATAGGTTTTAGCTTATCATGTATATATTTAATCTTTGACTCATCATGCTTACACTCTACAAATGTTGGAATCTGGTTCATTGGTCCAGGTCTAAATAGAGAATTGGCTGCAATTAAATCCTCAAATACATTAGATTTTAGTTCCTTTAAGAAGGCCCTCATTCCTGGGCTTTCAAATTGAAATATACCTAAGGTCTCTGCTTTTGCAAACATTTCTAGGACTTTAGGATCATCATAAGTAAAAGATTTACTAAAATTCACCCTAATCCCATGGTTATATTCTATAAGACTTATAGCGTCTCTTATAACTGTCAAAGTTCTCAGACCTAAAAAGTCCATTTTAAGTAAGCCCAATTCCTCTAATTCTGTCATTGTAAATTGAGTCGCTATAGAGTCATTATTCCTAATCAATGGTGCATAATCTGTAATTGGTTCCTTGGATATTACTACACCTGCAGCATGAGTAGAGGTATGTCTAGGTAATCCCTCCACAGACATGGCAAGATTCAAAAGATTGTGTATTTCTTCATTGTTATCATAGTCATCCTTAAGTGACTTATTTATTTCCAAAGCCCTATTAATAGTTATACCAAGTTCATTTGGAATCTTCTTTGCAATGGCATCAACATCACCATAAGGCATATTTATAGCTCTACCAACATCCCTTATGGCACCCTTAGCCAACATCGTACCAAAGGTAGCTATTTGAGCTACCTTATCTGAACCATATTTTCTAACTACGTAATCTATTACCTCTTCTCGTCTCTCATAACAAAAATCTATATCTATATCTGGCATAGTTACTCTTTCAGGGTTTAAAAACCTTTCGAATAAAAGGCCATATTCTAAGGGATCAATATCAATAATTCCAAGTCCATAGGATATGATACTTCCAGCAGCAGAACCACGGCCTGGTCCAACAATTATCTGGTTGTCCTTTGCATACTTTATAAAGTCCCAGACTATTAAAAAGTAATCCGTATATCCCATATCTACTATGGTAGAAAACTCGTAATTAAATCTTTTCTTTATTTCATCTGTAATTACTTCATAACGATTCTCTATTCCTTCCCAAGAAAGCTTTCTAAGATAGTCTACATTAGTTGTTCCTTCTGGAATATCATATTTAGGAAGATGTAGAGTGTTAAAGTCTAATTCTACTTTACATCTATCTGCGATGAGATTAGTATTGTGGAGAGCCTCTTTAGAGTAATTGAATAGAGCATACATCTCCTCAGGAGATTTCAGATAAAACTGGTCTGTTGGAAATTTCATACGGTCTTCTTGGTCCACTGTCTTTCCAGTTTGAATACAAAGTAGAACATCATGAACTACTGCATCACTTTTGTTTAAATAATGTATATCGTTTGTGGCAATTAAAGGAATATTAAGCTCTTGACTGATTTCCATTAATTTTTGATTAACCTCGACCTGCTCATTTATTCCATGGTCCTGAAGTTCTAAATAGAAATTATCTTTCCCAAAGATATCATTGTAGATTAGGGCTACTTCCTTTGCCTTAGCTATATTGTTATTCAATATATGTTGCTGCACTTCTCCTCCAAGGCATGCAGAAAGACAAATAATTCCTTCCTTGTATTTTTTCAATATATCATGATCAATTCGTGGTTTATAGTAAAAACCATTGATATATGCTTCAGATACTATTTTCATTAGATTTCTATAGCCTACATTGTTTTCAGCTAGAAGTACAAGATGATACTGATTTTTGTCCTTAGGTTCCTTTTCCGTATATTTATTGACGGAAACATACACCTCAGAACCAAGTATAGGTTTTATACCGTTTTTTATGGCTTCCTTATAAAACTGAACTACGCCAAACATTGATCCATGATCAGTAATGGCTATGGAATCCATGCCTAACTCTTTTACCCTTCGTATTAAGCCCTTTATCTTAATGGACCCATCAAGAAGGCTATATTCAGTATGGACATGAAGATGTGTAAATCTTAAATCACTCATAATAATCCCTTTCAATCAAACTCATTATTCTTATTCTATCATAAAAAACGATTATGTACCATTGTGAAATTCATATGAAACGCATGTTGAATACAAAATTAATTTCGCACGCAGTCTCATTGCACAAATCTGTTTGCTCGCTACCCTCGCACAGATTTGGCATTCGTTGCGAATGACCTACCATCAATTTACAGAAAAGCACTGTAAATTGGGTTAGGTCAACTTTGGGTTAGGTCATTATGCAGTCTTCAGCAACAAATACATTTGCTCCTTCGGTCGCATGGATTTGACTTGACTGCATCTGACCTACCATCGATTTGCAAAAACAGCAAACCGGGTTAGGTCATTAAAAAAGAAGTCTTCCTTTTATTGAAGACTTCTTTTACATGTGGCCTAATTTATCGATAACATTTTCCATTAGTGAAAGATCAATTACTCTGAAGTCATCAAGTGTACTTTCTCGATATTGAGGAGTTGCTTTTATCGACTGAAATTTGTTTGCTGTTTCTATAGAACCCTCTATTATCATTGTTCCTTGAATATCTAAATCATCTTTATAAGTATCCTTGGAAATAATTATGCTCTTATAGGGTGTTTCATTTGGTTTAATAGATCCTGATAAGGGATGTGATAAAAGCTTGTGCCCTTCATGGAGTTTCGCCTTAACATATTTAAGAACATCCAAATAGGTTTGTCCTTCTAAATATACTACAACTTGCTTATCATTATACTTCTCATATACTAGTTTATTATTTGTTACCAAAACCTTCTTCATCTAATCTTCTAATCCTCCAATTATAAAGCTTTAAATTCGCTTTCTATTAATAGTTGCAATGCTTTAATCATTAGTTTTTCATCTTGTCCTGTTGCTGTTAGGCTTATTTCCTCTCCATGAAATGCACCTAGGGACATGATACCAATAATACTTTTACCATTCACTGTTACCCCATGAGCTTCCAACTGAAGTTCACTTGAAAATCTACTTGCTACTTGAACAAATAATGCTGCTGGTCTTGCATGTAATCCTTCAGGATTATTTAATTTTAAAGTTACTTTCTCCATCTCTAATTCACTCCTCTCAATTCTTCTGCAATTTCTTCTATTTTTCTAAATCTATGGTTAACTCCTGATTTTCCAATAGGTGGGTTTAGCATTTCACCTAATTCCTTTAAACTGGCATCTGGATTCTCCATTCTAATTTCTGCAATTTCCCTAAGGTTATCGGGCAACTTATTAAGTCCCATATGGTCACTTATAATCTTTATATGGTCTATCTGTCTCATCGAAGCATCTATGGTCTTACTTAAGTTAGCTGTCTCACAGTTTACCAATCTATTAATATTATTTCTTACATCCTTTAAAACCCTAATATCCTCTAATTTTAATAATGCTTGGTGGGCTCCAATGATATTTAAAATATCGACAATCTGTTCCCCCTCTTTAATATAGACTACAAAGTTCTCCTTTCTAGTCACTATCTTAGAGTTTAAATCGAAGCTATTGATAATATCCGATAAATTCTGAGCATGGTCTTCATTATTGGTAACAAATTCCATATGGTAGGTCTTCTCAGGGTTACTGATGGAACCCCCACCAAGGAAAGATCCTCTAATATAAGACCTTCGACATTCCCTTCTAAGAATTACCTCTTCAGGGGCCCTATAAGAAGGATTAAAAATATTTGAACCATCTTCCTTAATAAAACCTACATCACTTAATATTGATTTCGATATCTCTCTATCATTTACAAGTATAAGGTAATTGTTGTTCTTCTTCAACTGCCTATTTCTTCTAACCATAACTTCTACTTCAGTATTATAGATCATCTTTAAAATGGAGAAAATTCTCCTAGCTATAGCAGCATTTTCAGTAGTAAATTTAAGATTAATCTTTTTATTTCCTACAATTTGAATTGTTCCATTCATTCTTACCAATGCAGCCAATTCAGCTAGAGCACAATCATTTTCTACTAATTCAATTCTAGACAATTCATTCTTAGTAGTTGCTGAAAAGGACATATGATCACTCCTATTGTTTCAAAAGCTCTATACCTTTTAATATTATTTTTCTTTCATCGCCATACCTTAATAAATCCTTAGCCCTATCGATATGAACAAATACAGCATCGATAAAGCCCTCTTTCCTTTGAGGGGTACAATCCATGGAATTACTCTTCATAAGATACCAATGTACAGTCTTAGCGACCATTTCATTTTCTTTGAGGTTCTTATAGTTATATTTAACAGATCCAATGTATGAAATTATTTCTCCTTTTACACCTGTTTCCTCTAGGACCTCTCTTAGTGCAGCATCCTTTATGCCTTCACCTTTTTCAAGTCTGCCCTTAGGTAATACCCAATCCCCATTATATTTTCTAAGTAGAAGTATGGCATTACCAAATACTACTACACCTCCTGAGCTTACCTCGATCATGGCATCAACTCCCAATGCTAAAAAAATTAAGTATTCAAATAATACTTCCATTATACATTATTTCTACAGGCTTTTGTAAACATTTTCATCTATAATACAAATAAATGCATAATACTTGTAAATAATGAATACTTTTTCATAAGTTTTACTATTATTTAGCCTAAAGTGCTTAAGACACACTAGCTTGTATAGTGACATACTCCCACCACTTAAAATAGTAGGGGTATCTTCACCTGGTTATATAGCCATCTCACCATTTTTGTACTTGCCTTCTGCTATATCTACAAGAATTTTACTAAGTGCTCTATTGTCATGTCTAATATAATCTTTCCTTATTTCCACTAATCCTTCAGTAATCAATTTAATATTCTTAGAAGCTAGTATAATCCTATCTTCAGAACTTAGTAGTACCGGCCTAGCTCCATCCGTTATATATTTATTTAATGTATCCTCTGGTATTTCTTCAGTATTGGCTATTACATAATCTAAAAAATCCTCTCTGCTATGGTTTAAAATCCCTTGTACATGGTCTAAGACTCCAAAATCATCGGTTTCACCTGGCTGAGTCATAACATTACAAATATACACTTTAGGTGCTTTAGCTTCCTGTATAGTTCCCACGATATTATTAACCAATAGATTAGGTACTATTGAAGTATATAAGCTACCTGGTCCCATTACAATTAGGTCTGCGTCCTTAATAGCTTCAATTGCCTCTTCCAAAGGATAAGTTATAGAAGGATTCATGAACATCCTTTTAATCCTACACCCTCGCTTTAAGGCTTCTGATGGTATTATAGACTCACCTTCTATTGTATCACCATTTTCTAGCTCACAGTGAAGGCTCACGTCCTCTAAAGTCATTGGATAGACCTTGCCTGTTATTGAAAGTACATTTGAAGCTTCCTTAATGGCCAATTCAAAGCTTCCATATATTTCATTCATTGCAGCTATAAATAGGTTACCAAAAGACTGCCCCTTAAGCTTACCTTCCGTAAATCGATATTGTAGAACTTTTTCCATGGTAGGTTCAGTATTTGCTAAAGCCAGTAAACATGCACGTATATCCCCTGGTGCAAGCATTCCTAAATCCTCTCTTAATACTCCACTTCCTCCACCATCATCTGCTACAGTTACAATTGCAGTAATATTTGGAGTAAAGACTTTAAGCCCTCTTAGGAGTATAGAAAGTCCCGTCCCTCCTCCTATTACTACGATCTTTGCTTGGTGATTATTGATTTCCATATTCCTACTCCTATCCCTTTAAATCTCTATGATTTACTATAACTCTATGCCCATTTCTTTTAAGTATTTTAGCGATTTTTTCTGACATGGCAACAGACCTATGAAAACCACCAGTACATCCAATTCCAACTACCAATTGTGTTTTCCCTTCCGCTACATAATGTGGTATCAAGTATTCCAGCATATCAATTACCTTTGTTATAAATATATTGGTTTGAGGCCATTTAAATACATAGTTTTTAACATCCTCTGTCTTACCTGAATGCTCTTTTAGTTCAGGTATATAATATGGATTTGGGATAAATCTTACATCAAAAACAAGGTCTCCATCTAATAGCATACCATGTTTAAAGCCAAATGAAGTTAGGGATATGGAAATATTCCTCTTTTCTCCACCTTCGACTAAGATACTAGCCATTTCTTCTCTAAGCATTCCAAGTGTTAGCTTTGAAGTATCTAAGATATAATTTGCTCGCTTCTTTATTTCATCAAGAATCTTTCGCTCCTCCGATATACCATTAATTAAAGATCCATCTGGAGTTAATGGGTGTGGTCGTCTAAGCTCCTTATATCTTTTGATAAGAACCTCATCTGCTGAATCTAAGAAAAGAATTTTATATCCAATACCCATCTGGGATAAGTCCTCAAGACCTGAGAATAGAGTAGAAAAAAACTCTCCACCTCGTATATCCACTACTACAGCAACCTTCCCTATCTCTTTCTTTGATTCCTGGCAAAGCTCTGCAAATTTAGATAATAATGCAGGGGGAAGGTTGTCCATACAATAGTAATTCATATCCTCAGCTACCTTCATTGCCTGTGATTTCCCAGCTCCAGACATTCCTGTAATAACTAAAAATTCCATTTAAATCACCTCACCTCTTCTATGTTTTTTACACGCCTTAGG
Source organism: uncultured Tissierella sp. (assembly GCA_964590735.1). Taxonomy (GTDB): domain Bacteria; phylum Bacillota; class Clostridia; order Tissierellales; family Tissierellaceae; genus Tissierella_B. The sequence continues at coordinate 4,065 of CAZPZN010000041.1, read as the reverse complement.
TCTATCTTTGCTTCCAAGGCCTTATCTATACCTTTTTGAATATTTCCCACATCTTCAGGCCTATGAGCATCACTATTTATATAGAAATCTACATCTATGTCTTGTATAAGGTGAAGACTCTTAGTAGAAAGCTCACTATGTTTTGAGCTTATTTCAAGGGCTGTACCTAGACGACCAGCCTTCTTAGCTAATTCTACTATGTCCACCTTGGCTTTAGACCCTGGATGGGTTATAATATCTACTTTATAATTGTCCAATGCCTTTAGATATGCCTTTGTATTAGCTTCTACAGCCTTATCTTCATTCATAAGACCTATTTTAGATAATGGATTTTGGATATAAAGTCCATATAAATCCTTAAATGATAAAGGGGTTGCCCCATAATGATAACCCATTAAGAGTATATCAAGGTCTTTAATAAATTTCTCATCTACATCTAATCGACCATCTAGTCCTACAAGATTGGCTTCAACCCCTAGGATAATCCTTAGTCCTTTAGGTTGATAAATCTCATTTAGCCTCTTGATTTCCTCTCTCATAATTGAGAGATTAGACTTTCTCACTCCATAGAGATAGTGTCCTGGTCCGTGCTCAGAAATAACTAATGTGGATAAGCCCTTTTTTAGAGCCTCTTTGGCATTATCCTCTATGCTACCTATAGCATGGGTTCCCTTTTTTTTATATCCACTACTATATGTTGTATGTGTATGGTAATCTCCCAATACCTTTATCATTTAATCCTCTCCAATAATCTTTACTTCTGTTTCTATATCAACACCAAATGTGTCCTTTACGGTCTTTTGTACAAGCTTTATTAGATCAACAACTTCTTTACAAGTTGCGTTATCAACATTCACTACAAAACCACAATGTTTAGTTGATACTTGAGCTCCTCCGTGTCTTAAACCCTTCAAACCAGAATCCTCTATTAACTTTCCTGCATAATACCCGACAGGTCTCTTAAAGGTAGAGCCAGCACTTGGAAGTTCTAAAGGTTGCTTGGAAGTTCTTTTAAATGTTAAGTCATCAATTATGACTTTAATATCCTGATAATTTCCTGGCTTTAATCCAATATTGATGGACAAAACTATTAAGTCTTCATCAGCTACTTTACTTCTCCTATATCTAAAGTTCATCTCTTCATTTGTTAATTCTAATATATTGTTATCTTTGTCTAAAGCCCTAACTGAATTTATTACGTCTTTCATCTCTCCACCATAGGCTCCTGCATTCATGGTTACAGCTCCACCAATAGTTCCAGGAATTCCATTAGCAAACTCTATTCCAGTTAAGGATTCATTCAATGCAAATCTGCTTACTGCAGTAAGTAATGCTCCAGCCTGACAATATATATTATTACCATCCCTGCTTATATTATTTAATCCTTCGTTTATCTTAATTACTGCACCACGCATTCCACCATCCCGAATAAGAAGGTTACTTCCATTACCCATTATGTAGAATTGGACCTTGTTTTCCTTACATATCCTAATTGCATTAATAAGTTCTTCTTCTGAATTAGGTATTATCAACACATCTGCAGGCCCACCTATCTTAAAAGATGTGTGGTTTTTCATAGGTTCATCAAATAGGACTAGCCCTATATTTTTATCTTTAAATAGCTGGATAAGCTCCTTATTTTCCAAATTATCACTCCCAGATTTCATTCTAAAATCTTTTCTTTTTACAAGGTAATATTACCTTGTTAATATATCATATACCTCTATATTATACCATATACATGAAATATTTAATGAAATTTTGAATTAATGCGAATAAAAAGGCTGTCAGTTCATGCCTGACAGCCTCTAATTCAATATTTAATTAATCTCTTGCCATTCTCTTATAAGATTCTAATCTTAACTTAGCATTCTTTTCAGCTTCCTTGAATAATTCTTCAGCTTGCTCAGGGAATGAGAGTTTTAATGAAGTATATCTAACTTCTGAGTTTATGAAATCCATAAATGGTTCTGTTGGTTCCTTGGAATCAAGAATAAATGGATTTTTTCCTTCATCAGCAAGTCTTGGGTCGAATCTATATAGATGCCAGTATCCTGTATCTACAGCTTTCTTTTCTTGCTTGATTGTAGTACCCATACCTGTTCTGATTCCGTGGTTGATACATGGTGCATATGCTATTACTAGGGAAGGTCCATCATAGCTTTCAGCTTCTCTAATAGCCTTTAATGTTTGGTTCATATTAGCACCCATAGCTATTTGAGCAACATATACATATCCATAAGTTGCAGCTATCATACCAAGGTCTTTCTTTCTAATTTTCTTACCTGCAGCAGCAAATTTAGCTACAGCAGCAGTAGGAGTGGACTTTGATGATTGACCACCAGTATTTGAATAAACTTCTGTATCAAATACAAATACATTGATATTCTCACCTGATGCTAATACATGGTCTAGACCACCGAATCCAATATCGTATGCCCAACCGTCTCCACCGAATATCCAAACAGATTTCTTGATTAGATGATCCTTAAGTTCTTCGATTAGTTTAACTAATTCGTTTCCTCTAGCATTGCCTGTATCTTGGCCTAATCTTGGAATAATCATACCTGCAGCAGCCTTAGTTACCTTAGCATCATTCATTCCTTCTAGCCATTCATTGAAATATTGGTTTAATTCGCTATCTAAGCCAAGTCCAACATATTCCTTCATTGCTAATTCAATTTTTTCTCTAATTTGTCTGTTGGCTACAGCCATACCATAACCATATTCAGCATTATCCTCGAAAAGTGAGTTAGCCCATGCAGGTCCTTTACCTTCTTGGTTCTTGCAATATGGTGTTGCTGGCGCACTTGCGCCCCAGATTGATGAACATCCAGTAGCATTGGCAATATACATCCTATCTCCATATAATTGAGTAATTAATTTAGCATATGGTGTTTCACCACAACCTGCACAAGCTCCTGAGAACTCTAATAGTGGTTCTTGGAACTGAGTATTTTTAAGACTATTAGTTTCGAACAAATCGCCTTTAGCCTTAACTGTCATAGCATATTCCCAGTTCTTAGATTGAACTTCATATTCATCTTCAAAATGTTCCATAACTAAAGCCTTGTTCTTAGCAGGACAAACGTCAGCACAGTTACCACAACCAGTACAGTCTAAAGCTGATACTTGGATACGGTACTCAAGACCTTCCATACCTTTACCAATAGGTTTTAAGGTTTCAAATGTCTCAGGTGCATTAGCTTTTTCAGCTTCATCTACTAAAATAGGTCTAATTACAGCATGAGGACATACAAATGAACATTGATTACATTGGATACAATTTTCCTTAATCCAGTGAGGAACATCAACTGCAATTGCACGTTTTTCATATGCAGTTGTACCCATTGGGAATGTACCATCTTCCCTTCCAACGAAAGTACTTACAGGAAGATCGTCTCCTTCTTGTCTATTCATTGGTTCAACTACATTCTTTATGAACTCAGGTAGTAATCCATTTGTATTATCTTCATCAACTACGTCTTTCCATGATGCTGGAACATTAACTTTAACAAGAGCGTCTATTCCCTTATCAACTGCTTCATAGTTCATCTTAACAATCTTTTCACCTTTTTTACCATAAGCATCTACTATGGATTTCTTTAGGTGTTCTACAGCTTCTTCTATTGGAAGTACTTCAGCTAACTTAAAGAATGCAGATTGCATAATCATATTAGTTCTGCCGCCAAGACCGATGTCTGAAGCTATTCTTGTTGCATTTATAGTATAGAAATCAATATCATTATCAGCTATATATTTCTTCATGTTTGCTGGTAGATTTGCTTCTAGTTCGGATTCATCCCAAATACAGTTAAGGACAAAGGTACCACCTTTTTTGAGCCCCTTAAGCAAATCATATTGATTCACATAAGCTTGATTGTGACAAGCTACGAAGTCCGCTTGGTTTATCAAATAAGTAGATTGTATTTTGCTTTTCCCGAATCTCAAGTGGGAAATCGTAATGCCTCCGGATTTCTTAGAGTCGTAAGAAAAATATCCTTGCGCATAGAGGTCTGTCTTATCTCCGATGATTGTGATGGCACTTTTATTGGCACCGACTGT
>CAZPZN010000040.1:0-15740 GCA_964590735.1 uncultured Tissierella sp. | reverse complement strand
CTGAGATTCATGAATTCTCATTTTATTTCTATCATGATCATACTTTCCCCATTTTGTCTTATATCAACACCACTTCGGAAAGTAGGCATATAAATTGAAACAACTAATCCCTCCTTATTTATCAACTCCTGTAGATCTTGAATTTTTAAAATATCCATAAACATTCTCCTTTTTAATATTTAAATCCATACCGAGGTTTTCCTCGCTATCGCAAATTGGCAATATTTTAAACTGCTTTCTTGCTTAAAAAGATCTATTTCAGCATATAAGAAACTGCTTGCAGTTTCTACACACTGCTGCAACGAAGTTAAATAAAATATTTCTATTTAGAACACTAAAAATATTAACATCGTTATAAAAAGTTAATTAATTGTAGATTAATTAATAATAGAAAATATTTATGATATTAATTTGCCCTAAAATAAATGTTTTAGTAAGGCAGATTCAGTCAAATAAGACAAATGCTAATTTTATTACAAAAAAACTTTATGCTCAATGCATAAAGTTTTTTAAAAGGGTACAAAATAATTTTAATCTAATCCAATTATGTAACTAGTCATTGATAAAGAACCCAGCGTACATTTATCATTAAAAACTTCAACTTTTTCGTTTTCGTAAGATGCTCCTAGGATATACAAAATTGGATTAAAATGATCTGCTATAGGAACAGCTAATTTAGCCTTGTCTCCCATATTTTTATAATTTATAACATTTTCATGATTTCCATTTTGGATATTGTCTTTAATATAATTATCAAATTCATAAGCCCAATCAAATCCAGTATCTCCAGCACTCCAATCAACTAACCTTAAATTATGGACTATATTTCCCGTTCCAAAAATTAGAACACCTTCATCCCTTAAAGACGTTAAATTCTTGCCTATTTCATAATGTACACTAGGTGGTGCTGCGGCATCAATGCTAATTTGAAATAGAGGTATATCCCTTTCAGGATACATATGAACCAATACAGACCAAGTACCATGATCTATTCCCCATGAATTATCAAAAACACTATCTTTCTTAATTAGCATTTTACTATTTTCGGCTAATTGGGGGTTTCCAGGTGAATTATATACTATTTCATATAATTCCTGAGGAAAGCCGTACATATCATAGATGGTTTTAGGATATTTTTCATTCATGATTTTTGTACCCTTAGTATACCAGTGAGCTGAGATTGATACTATTGCCTTTGGTTTTGCTATCCTTTTTGCCATATCTCTCCAAACCCTTGTAAAAATATTATCTTCAATAGCATTCATGGGAGAACCGTGCCCTACAAAGATAAGAGGCATTCTTGTCATATTATCGACTCCTAACTTATTTTTTCCTAGCTTGCTTAATAGGTTGAAAATATTACTAATCATACTATACCCAAATTATATTTAAAAACACCCTACGAACTAAAGACTATATTGCAGCCTATTACTGCTATAGTCACAATGAATTTTAAAAGCAAATTGTCATAAATTGATTTTAGGACTTTCAGAACAAATGATAAGAGTTGCTAAATGCAACTCTTATCTCTTAACTTCATATATAAAATCAATTATGCTTCCATCCCTATATTCAGAAAAACCAATTACTCTTTCTGTTTTTCCAATTGGTCTTGGTAGGCCCATTATCTTTTCTGAGTAGTCTTTAAGGTCTTTTATATCTACAGTTTTTAAGTTTGCTTCTTCAAACTTCTTAAGCAAGTCCTTTCTTGAAGGATTTACACATATGCCTCTTTCAGTTACCAGCACATCTATGGAAGTTCCTGGTGTGGTTATTACATCAACTTTATCCTTTATAAGGGGAATTCTTGATGAAAATAGTTTTGATACTATAATGGACAATTTACTACCTGCTGCTGTATCCTGATGTCCACCGCTTCCTCCCATTAATAATCCATGGGACCCTGTTGATACATTAACATTAAAATCTGTATCAATTTCAGTTGCACCTAAAATTACAATATCTAAATTATCAACTACTGCAGATACTTTAGGATTTCCATACTGGGAAGCGCTCATTCTTAAGTGATTCTTGTTTTTCTTTAAGGACTCAATAGCATTTAAATCAAAACATTGTACATCATATAAGCAGTCAAATAATTCCTCTTCTAGCATATCTGTTAAATACCCTGTTGTTCCACCTGAAGCAAAACTTCCTTTTATCTTATTCTCATTCATATATTCTCTAAGGAATGACGTAACAGCAAGTGAAATTCCTCCTGCTCCACTTTGAAAGCTCATACCATCCTTTAGCAAGCCTGATGCTTCCATAACCCTTAAAGTATCCCTTGCAATCTTAAGGCCAATAGGATCTTTTGTTATAAGAGTAGTACCTGACACAATCCCAGCCTTTAGTCCGATAGATTCAACCTTAAGTACGAAATCCACATAGTCTTCCGTAATATCAGCTGGATAATTTGGATAATCCATTAAACAATCAGTTACTGCCACTACCTTCTTGGCCATCATACTATCAGCTATAGCATATCCTAGGCTTCCACAGGAATTAATTCCATTTACTCCTGAGATATTTCCTTTGATATCAGAGCTTGGTGATGCTATAAAGGCTACATCTATATTGATATCACCTTCTAAAATAGAGCGAGCTCTTCCTCCATGGGATTGCATAAGTATATAGCCCTTTAATCCACCGTAACTAATAGCTTCACCCAAGTCTCCTGAAATATAAGATGTGACTATGTTCTTTATAGTACCATCTCTTAACATTGGTATAAGCACCTTATGAGTAGGAAAAAGAGAACTAGCCACTAGTGTAATATCTTTTATACTCCGCTTTTGTACTTCAGCCATGATTAAGTTAAGAACATTGTCACCATTTCTTAGATGATGATGAAAGGATAATACTGCTCCATCCTTAATCTTCAAATCATCAATTAGATTATCTATATTTTCAAATACCTTATCTGCTTTTAGTTTTTTTATAGGATACTGGGCTTTGTCTATGATTTCAATAGTACTTAAGTCTTTATTATTTAAGTAATCCATCATATTCCTCCTTGTATTCTCCACTCATCTTTAGGAGATTTAAGGCTCTTTTAATAACTGGGGCATCAACCATCTTACCATCTAGGGAAAATGCTCCTAAACCCTTTTTATTTGCTTCCTTAACACCTTCAACTACTCTTAATGCATAATCTACTTCCTTTTCTGATGGAGTAAATATAGAATTTACCATATCAACATGTCTAGGGCTTATAAGTGCTTTTCCAGTCATACCTAAGTCTTTTGCATTTATTGTATCTATTTTAAGACCATCATAATCATCTGTATCCGTCCAAGGTGTATCTATAGCTTGTATTTGCAATGCTTTAGATACAGCTATTATTCTTGATCTGGCATAAGCTATTTCTTCAGATTTCTTCGTTCTCTTTGCACCTAGGTCTAGAGTTAAATCCTCTGCCCCAAGGAGTACTGCTATTACCTTATTGGAAGTACTTAGTATTTGTAAAGACATCTCAAGTCCAAGAGCGGTTTCAATGAGACCTATTATTTTAAAATCAAGATTCATATCATTTAGAAACTTATCTAGAGTTTCCATGGACTCTAAGCTTGCTTTAGGTAAAACAATTCCACTTATATTTAAATCTTTAATAGCATTTAAATCATCATGGAAAAATGGTGTATCCATAGGGTTAATCCTAATAAAAATATCCGAAGTGGTTTCAAATGAATTTAAATATTCAGAAACCAATATTCTAGCTGCATCCTTTTCATTTAGAGCTACAGCATCCTCTAAATCTATGATAATTGCGTCCGCACCAAGTATATCTGAGCTTTGAAGCATACCAGGATTGTTTCCAGGCATAAAGAGTAAAGTTCTATAGGTCATTATCATCACTCCCTCTTTTAATGCATGTTTTCATCCTTGCCCTTATGGTAAAGTCCAAGGCACCCTTATCTTTAGCAATGACTCTAGCATTTGTTACACCTTCATCATTTAAAATCTTTAGAATTAGTTTTCTGATATCATGGCCAAATTGTTTTTCAACTACGCTCTCTAATTCCAGGTCTATTCCGTCTTCATTAGGTGAAATCATGACTAAAATATCATTGGATTCAATACTTCCTGCTTTAGCCATCTTACTTATTTTCCTTCTCTCCATTGAAGATACTCCTCTCTTCCAAGTTGGTATAGATTATCTCCCCTTGAATCAATAATAACAGTTGCTGGAAAATCTTCTACATAAATCTTTCTAATTGCTTCAGCACCTAAATCTTCATATGCTATGATTTCTGCAGATTTTATGGATTTGGATATTAGGGCTGCAGCCCCTCCAATTGCAGCAAAATATACTGCTCCATGTTCAACTATCTTTTCAATTACCTCTGGTCCTCTTTTACCTTTACCTATCATAGCCATTAAGCCCAAATCTAGGAGCTTGGGGCTATAAGCATCCATTCTATAACTAGTTGTAGGACCAGCAGACCCTAATGCTTGACCTTCCTTTGCAGGACTAGGCCCTACATAATAAATACAAGCTCCCTTTATATCAATAGGTAGTTCATCACCTCTTTCGATAAGGTCTACAAGTCTTTTATGAGCCGCATCTCTAGCAGTATACATAAAGCCAGTAATATATACATTATCACCTGCTTTTAAGCTTTTTAAGGATTCCTTGGTAAAGGGTGTATTTAATTTATAGTCCATAATATCCTCCTATAAAGTAATTTCTTTATGCCTTGTAGCATGACAATTAATATTTACAGCTACTGGTAGACCTGCTATGTGGGTTGGGAAATACTCAATATTAACCTTTAGAGCAGTTGTTTTTCCTCCAAATCCCTGTGGTCCAATACCTAGAGCATTTATCTTTTCTAGCATTTCCTTTTCCAAATCAGCATAAAAAGAATCCTGGTTATTTTTGTCCAAGTCACGCATCAAAGCTTTCTTAGCTAATAGAGTAACCTTCTCAAAGGTACCCCCTAGGCCAACTCCTACCACTATTGGAGGACAAGGATTTGGTCCTGCTAACTCAACTGTTTCAAGAATAAATTCCTTTACACCTTCTATTCCGTCTGATGGTTTTAGCATCTTTAGTCTTGACATGTTTTCTGACCCAAAACCCTTAGCAGCTACCATCAAATTTAGCTTGTCACCAGGTACAATCTCATAATTTATGACTGCTGGAGTATTATCCTTAGTATTAACTCTATTTAAGGGATCTCCTACTACTGACTTTCTAAGAAATCCTTCTTCATATCCAAGCCTAACCCCTTCATTAATCGCATCCTCTATAAATCCATTCTCTATTTTTACTTCCTGTCCAACTTTAACGAATACAACTACCATACCCGTATCTTGACACATGGGAACCCGTTCACTATCTGCTATTTTTGCATTTTCTATTATTTTATCAAGAATATCTTGTGATAGCTTCCAATCATCCTTTTCCCTAGCATCTTTAAGGGCTTGCATAACATCTTTAGGCAAATAATAATTTGCTTCAATTACCATTCTTTTTATTTCTTCAGTAATTATTTTTGCATCTATGGTTTTCATTTTACACTTCCTTTTCTTGTTACTATTATAGAAGATTCATAGTAGAACTTTCTATTGTTATAATAGTAGAAAAATAAATTCAGAGGGAAATCCCACTGAATTTATTTTTGATTTACTGAGCCCTTCTCTTGGCTAAAGCTAAAACTCTATTCATTTCGTTGTTCATGATCATGTATCCCTCATCAACACCCATACCTGGTTTTGCAAGTGTTTGTTTTGCACCACAAGCTATTGCTATATTGCAACAGATTTCTGCACTTCTATTGGTTTCATTACATGTTCCACCTATATAAGAACCTAGGCCTACTTTGTTACAATATAGGATAGCTTCTATAGTATTATTGATTCCACCTAAATCAGGTGTCTTAATTTGTATCATATGGCCTGCTTTATTGTCTGCAAAGAATTTAACATCATCAAGAGTATTACACCATTCATCGGCTACTAGTTCAACCTCTATTCCTCTTTCATCAAGCATAATTCTTAAGTCTCTTAAAGCCTCCATCTGACCTTGTCTATCACCTACATCCATAGGTCCTTCAATTCTTAGGCTATATGGTTTAGCAGCATCTGCCAATGTTGCCAAATAATCTGCCATAACTTTAGTATCGTCATTTAATAGTTGACCAATAGTTCCATAAACATCGATATGAAGTATTGGGTTATAATCTTCATAAGGTTTGTATTGGTTAATTCTGTCTCTTAACCATATAACATAATCCATCAAGAGTTCACCTTTAAGCCCTAATTTCTCCTCTACATTGTTAAATAAACCATGTGGTAGTACATCTGCTCCTTTAAGAATCATCTTGTCAGCATTTAAGTATCTATCATCACCGGACTGAGTAAATATAGGAATTCTCTTTAGCTCTACTCCAGTAGAGTATTCCTCTTTAATAACCTCAGTCATGGTTACTTTCTTTGACTTAGCTACTGCATCTAGTATAGCTTGGGTTATACCATATCTGATTGCAGTGTGTAGTCTCTTATCATCAATTTTTAAAGAATCAAACTCTTCAGCTAATGCTTTGAAGTTATCGACATCTCTACCCACGATTAATGGTTTAATTTCATTTTCGATTACTGGTATAAAATCCTTAGCTAAGAATAATGGATCCCTTCCCCCAGCACCTGAATATTGTACAGCCGCACAATCTCCAATTGCAACTTGACCATCTTCAAGGATTAACATAATAGATATGCTTTCTCCAGATTGTCTTAGAGTGGTAAATCCTTCAAGCATAGGATCGCCTATGTAGAAAAAACCATCGTGCTTTACACCAGCTTTAATTGCTTTTTGATCATCAAAATAGAAACCTGTCTTTCCTTCAGAACATACTAAGTCAATAATTTTCATCTTTACATTCCCTCCGGTCTTCCTATTAATTTTCCTTTGCCTACTGCGAATATGTCATCTATTGTCATTTGGAAGCCAACATCTCTCTTCTCAAATCTAGCTCTTTCTTCTAGTCTTCCTCTATTAAAATCTATCAAATCCTTAGTTAGTGGTATATTGCCTGTCATAAGATATCTAACTGCACCTGTATTATCTCTTGCAGGGATCATCTTACCATAGTTATATTTTGATGGTCCAAAAGGTATATCAATAATACCATTTTCAATTCCTTTAACTGTTCCTTTGGCTAAGTCACCATTGCCTATTTCATAAATCTTATCTAGCATGCATTTTGTTTCAGCTTTTATAATATCGATTTCTGCTTGTAGGGCTGAGCTCATAGCCATTCTTTGCCCTTCAAGCATATTTAAGGTCATCTTTGTAGCTCTTATTCCGGCAGCGTTTGCTTCCTTAGTAGGTATTCCAATTGCTTCATGAGGAGTCTTTACTATTACCTTAGTAGCTCCAGCTAGGGCTGCAGTAGCTGCTCCAAAGGATATTACCCCAAAAGCTCTCGCTTCATTTTCAGGAAATCCTCCCATCCACTGATGAAATACTGTAGTAACAGTGCAATTGTTATATCCATACTTTCTTAAGTAGTCTTCAGTCTGATCTTCTAAAGCTCTTATTGCAGCCACGTCTTGAATTATATTTCCACATTGGCCATAACCTACAGTTATACTTTTAACTCCTTGCTCAGCAGCTAACAAGGCTTCTATAATTGCAACAGCATTGGATGTTGAGGGTGGTACCAAGGTTCCAGTTAAGGGACCAAAGGGTTCTCTATTAATTTCTATACCCTGGTCTTCATAAAATCCAACTAATCTATCACAATATTGCCAGTCGTAAATAGATTTATCTATTGGTACACTCTTAGCATAGGGTATGTTGTAGCTAATTCCTCCACCTTCGTTAGAGGTCCAACCACCAGCATGAATTATTTCAGCAAGTAATCTGGAATCGGGTGTACCATGTCTAGCCTGGACTGGCTTATCTACCATCTCATATACCTTTCTACAACCTGCCACACCATGGTTTACAGCTGGAAAACCATTTAAGAATGACCTACTTTCCTTAATGGATTCATCTATACCTACTTGGCATTCATCATACCTATTTTGCCTAGTGTAAGAATCTATAGTGGATGGTAATAGATCTGCACCACCTTCTTTAGATAGAAAATTCAATAGTTCTATATGTTTATCTATTAAGGCAACCCCTGCTCTTGGTTGAGCTAGCGTCTTTCCTTCTTCCTTTGCTTTTTTAAGCTTCTTAGCGAAATTTTTTTCGTCTGGTACTTTCTTTAAGTAGTCAACAGCTTCTTGTAAATCTACATCCTTACCGGTAGGCCAATGAGAAAGAACTTCTTCTCTTAAACTAAAAAATTCATCTTCTGTAAGCCTTTTATTTTTTAAATTCATGATTTACCTCCTAGATTTCAACTACATATTTTTTTAACATTCTACAAGCCATATTCGCATCTATAGTTGTCAGTAAACCCATAGCAGATAGTATATATTCCTTATCAAGTAAAAACATAGGATGTCTAGGTTTCAATGACTGGGGATCATCCATAGTAAATTTACAAGCTTCAAGTATTTCCTTTGGATTTTCACTATTTACTAGGATTCCTCCTGTCCCTATAACATATGGAAGTTCCATCAAATCCTTACCTTCCTGTGAATACATCATGCCCATAGGAGAATAAATTGGTTCAACAATCCCTGCATGTCTTTTCATTGATAAATCAGCGCATACCTTAGCCATAGCTTCATCAAAGTCAATTTCCCTTTCTTTTGTAGCTACAAAGTCGGTATGGGCATTTCTAGATTTAAATTCGCTTTCTATGTCAAAATCTCTATTCCTTAAGTACTTTTTCATTACCTTAGTTCCAGCAGCCTCAAAAACTGATAAGGCTGAATATCTCATTCCCAGGTCCCCTTCAACTGTTCTCTTTGAATGTGGCTCTTCCAGACCTCTAAGCACAACACTTGGCTTGCTTGGAGCACCTTCAGCTATGGAATGAATATCGGTGGTTGCTCCACCTATGTCGATTACTGCCAGATCTCCAATTCCATCTTCGTCCCTAGATCCATTAGATAATACTTCCGCTGCTTTTAATACTGAAGCAGGAGTTGGCATAAGAATCCCTGATATGGTCTTTTCTACATTTTCCATTCCCTTTGCATTTACTATCCTTTTCATAAATATGTTTCTTATGGTTTCTCTGGCTGGTTCTACGTTTATATGATTTAGATTTGGCATAACATTTTCAGTGATGTAATACTCTACCCTATCATCAAAAGTCTCTTTTATGTTATCATAACAACTTTTATTTCCAGCTACTACTACTGGTATTTGGATTTGAGACTCTTGAATCATCCTAGCATTATGTAGTATACATTCACTATTACCACCGTTGGTACCACCAGCTAAGAGTATCATATCTGCATTGGAATTCTTAATCTCAATAATCTCATCTTTGTTAAGTTCAAAGCTATAGGTCTTAATTACCCTTGCACCAGCACCTAAAGCCGCCCTTTTAGCTGCCTCTGCAGTCAATTCAGGAACTAGTCCTATGGCGATAATCTTCAGCCCACCAGCTGCAGACGAGCAAGCTAGTTTCTTTACGATATTATATTCTTTTGTTAACTTATTTTTTAATTTTGATAAAGCGTTTTCATAACCGATAGTAACATCTCTTTCTACTGTTGTATAAGCCTTCTCAGTAGCCACAATTTCTTCTTTTTCAATGTCTACTAAGGTGAGCTTTGTAAAAGTGCTGCCAAAGTCTATAAATAAATATGCATCCATATTATACCTCGATTTCTTTTAATAAAGGTCTGCCTTTAAATCGTGAATTGCAGTTTCAGTTGATGTTCCAGGAGGATATACCCTATCAAATCCCATATCTAAAAATCTCTTTTGAACCTCATTCCAATCTTGCTTACCAACTACAATATTTCCTCCTACATATAGCAGAATATCTTTCAATCCAACTTCTTCACACTTTTCTCTCATTCCTCTACAGTCAATTTCCCCATGACCATAAAGTGAAGATACCATAATAGCATCCGCATTGGTCTCAATAGCTGCATTGATGAAGTCCTCCTGAGGTGAAAGCACCCCAATATTTACTACATCAAATCCTGCATCAGAAAGAGAATAGTCTAGGATCTTATTACCTACCGCATGACAATCAGAGCCTATAACCCCTAATACAACTCTTTTCTTTTCCACGATTTTTACCCCCTTTAATCCTAACTCTAAGTAGTGAAACTCAACGACCCTTTCATTCCTACTAAACATTATTTTACACTTTAATAATATCATAAGTGGAATAAAATTCAATATAAAATCTGATAATTAAACCATATTTTTTCAACATGACTTCCTCCAGGTAGTTTGTCTGTCTATTATCTGAATATTCTGTATTCTATATAATTATAAAAACGTTGGATTTTAGAAGTTTAGCTCTTATCCACCACCTCTAAAATCCAACGTTTTACATAATCTTCTTTTTGTATATTCTATATGTTTTATAAAGTATACCACCATATTTTTCAATATCTAAAATCATATCCTTATTATACTCCCAAATGGTAGAACCTTCGCCAAATACATAGCCCTTTTCCTTTGCTTTTTTATAACTCATTAAATAAATAGATGATGGTACTCCCTTTTTCCTATATTCAGGAACAACAAATAAGACAAAAAACCTGATCCTATCTATTTTTTTCTTATAATAGAAATATTTAAATATACCTAAAGGCAGCATTCTACCATTTAGTCTTTTTAATACCTGATTATAATCTGGCAGGGATATGTTAAAACCTATAGGTTGGCCTTCATTTGTCCTAGCAATGTATATTAAATCCTCATCTGCAAAGGGAACGATTTGTTTAGCTATTAAGTCTATTTCCTCATCATTGGGAGGAATAAAATCATCCCATTCCTTGGGCATTGCCTGGTCAATTATCCTTTTTATATCCTTCATTTCAGATTTTATATTTTTCAAATCTAATTTATCTATTCTAAAGCCATACTTCTTCATAGCATATGGCACAAGTCTTTCATATCTATCTATATTCTCATTATTTATATCACTTTTATATGCATAGCAATCGAAGTACTTGTCAAATCCATATGCCTCAAATAAATCGTTGTAATACTTCTTATTGTACATATTCATAATTAGGGTAGGGTCTTCAAAGTTATCAAGAAGAAATCCCCTATTATCATCTCCACCAGGTAAGGACATAGGCCCCTTCATAAGATCAACATCTCTACTCTTTAACCATTCTTCAGCATATTGAAGTAAAGAAAATGCAACACTCTCGTCATCTATAGATTCGTAAAG
Source organism: uncultured Tissierella sp. (assembly GCA_964590735.1). GTDB lineage: Bacteria > Bacillota > Clostridia > Tissierellales > Tissierellaceae > Tissierella_B. The sequence continues at coordinate 4,464 of CAZPZN010000040.1, read as the reverse complement.
GGAAATATATCCTTCTTTTAGCCCTTTAGCCTCGTTTATCATCTCATTAATGCCAACAAGTAATCTTCCAACAGGTTTACCACCTATATATGCCACTATTTTACTACTTGGACCTGATTGATTTAAATAATTATTATCCCCAAGAATGTATTTCTTAAAATCAGATTTCAATGGCGGAACCCATAAATCATCATCTTTATATAATTCAAAGGGCAAGTCTATAAAGTCCTTTATCTCTTGTTTAGTTTCCAATACTTTTATTAATATATTAGTTGCAACTGCTTCCATAGTATCCCTCTTTCGACTTAATTATTGACAAAGGTTGCAACAAGTAATTTTTACTCAATTAAAAGATTTAAAAACTCTTCTTTGTTTATATCTCCAAAATATTTTTTTAATGGTTCATCGGTCAGTAATTCATCTAGCACACTTCTATCATATCTATTGCCTTTTAATTTATCCTGAAGTAGTGATACATCCTCAGTTCCAAAGAAATCACCATAAATTTTTGCATCTTTAATTAATCCATTTTTTATTTCTAGTCTTAAATCTATAGATCCAAATGGGAACCTTTTATAGTTATTATAATTAAAATCAGGTGATTCCCCATAATTCCAATCCCAGCTACTATTTTTCTCTTCATAAAGTTTATCTATTTCTTGTTTTTGTTCTTTTGACAAAATATACTCAGTAGGTTCCATATCTTCAAGAGCGAATATATTCTTCAATAATAAGTCTTTGAAGGTAAGTATATCTACATCTTCACTTAAATGAGGTCTTATATTTGTAACCCTTGATTTAACCGATTTTACTCCCTTTGATTCTATTTTATCCTTCCTCACCTTTAATGCACTTGATAGTACTGTAAGGTCAGTATCAAATAAAATAGTTCCATGGTTTAAGACCCTGTTTTTCCAAACAGACTGAGCTATTCCAGAGAATTTCTTACCTTCTAGGGTAAGGTCGTTTCTTCCGGAGAATTCCGCATTAATTCCAAGTTTCTCAAGAGAGTTTAACATTGGGATGTTTATTTGTCTAAAGTCAATCCTCACCTCTCCACTAACAGTAGTAATTAATGAGAAATTTAAATTACCTAGGTCGTGATAAACCGCTCCACCACCAGTTATTCTTCTAGCAATTTTTATCCCATGTTCTCTAACATATTCTTGATTGATTTCCTCCATTGTGTTTTGATTTTTCCCAATTATTATAGATGGACCGTTGATCCATAGGATTACGTAGTCTTCATCTTGCGGAAGGTTTTTGAAGCAATATTCTTCAAATGCTAAATTGTACCATGGATTGTTTGATAAGTTTTCTATATATTTCATCTTATGCTCCTTCGTATTTATTTACTAATAATGATATTTAAATCCATTAGCTGGCCTTGCATATCTATTAGCTTATTCTTTAGTAGATCATAGTTTTTCTCAAGTACTTTATCATCTAGGAGTCCACTAGATTTCTCCATAAGGGAGTTAAATTGATTATAAACAATTTCAAGTTCACTTTCAATATCTTCCTTAAGCATATAGGGCTCTAGCTTGATTCCTTTATTTAGTTCAATATCATTCCTCTTGAATTCGAATCTATCGTGTAAATTAGGTATAATAGTCTCTATATTGAATTTATCTTCTATTAGATCTGATAAAGACTTTGATGCCTCTTCTTCACCATGTACTATAAATACCTTCCTTGGCTTTGTTTTAAATTTCGAGATCCAATTCACAAGAACATTTTTATCTGCATGACCCGAAAATCCTTCCAAGTCATAGATTTCAAGTGCAACGTTTATCTCCTCCCCGAGCAGTTTCACTTTCTTAGCTCCATCTAGAAGGATTCTACCTAAGGACCCTTCAGCCTGATAACCTACGAATACCAAGCTATTTGCTGGATTCCATAGATTGTGCTTTAAATGATGTCTAATTCTACCAGCGGTTGCCATACCACTTGAGGAAATAATAACCTTAGGATAGTCGGATTTATTTAGAGCCATGGATTCCTCTTGATTCTTTACATACCTAAGATTAGGGAAGGTAAAGGGATTATCTCCTTTTAAGATCATTTCTCTAGTATTTAGGTTGAATGAACTAGAATTTTTTTGAAATACTTCAGTGGCATTCACAGCCAAAGGACTATCAATATAAATAGGCACTTTCAAATACTCTTCTACTTTTCCAGAATCATAATACTTATTTAATTCATATATTAATTCTTGAGTTCTCCCTACTGCAAAGGCAGGTATAAGAACTGTTCCACCCCTTGAAGCTGTTCTTTCAATGATATCTATTAATTTCTTAGTGGAATTTTCAAATGGTTCATGAATAGTGTCTCCGTAGGTTGATTCAATAATCAGATAGTCTGCTTCATCTATAAACTCAGGGCTGTTTATTATAGGTCTACCTGGCATGCCTAAGTCACCTGAGAATACTATTTTTCTACTCTCTCCATCTTCATCTACCCAGATCTCAAGGATGGATGAACCCAGTATATGGCCTGCATCCTTAAACCTAATGGTGATATTATCACTTATATTGACCCTTTGATCATAAAAATATGGTTCAAAATATCTTAATGAATACTCTGCATCCTCCATAGTATATAAGGGTTCAACCATGCTCAAACCTGCTCTCTGACGCTTTTTATTTTCCCATTTAGCATCGGATTCTTGAATTTTAGCACTGTCTCTTAGCATAATATTACATAAGTCATAGGTTGCTTTTGTACAGATGATTTTACCACGGAAACCATCCTTTACAAGTTTCGGTATGCGACCACTATGGTCAATATGAGCATGGGTTAAAATCAAGACATCCATTTCCTTTGGATCATAAGGAAATGGCATTGTATTCATTCTCTCCATCTCATTGCTTCCTTGAAACATTCCACAGTCAATTAATATATTGTAATCCTTAGTCCTTAATAGAAAATTCGAACCCGTAACCATTTTAGCAGCTCCGAAGAATTGTATATCCATTATATCAACTCCTTTTAGGTATAGAAATTAAACTACTATTTATTTGATAATTTAAATGGCAATCCAGTCTTTAAATATTCCTCTATATCCATATTGCTTATAGTTGCATTTTTTAAGTTACTCATTTGCTTTAGATCACCATAAAGTATAACTCCCATAATCTTTTTATCTAATACAAATAACTTATGATGAATATCCTTTTCTTCATCAATATATTCATATATCGCATCATAATTGGTAATATCACCTGCAGAAAAAATTTCAATATCACCTATTTTAAGGTTTGCAAATAGCTTTGCTTGAGTATATGTCTTATCTCCACCAACCATATTAGTTCCTGCTATCTTTCCTTGTTCATTGCCAGCAGTCCATAATCCAACAGGTCTACCATCTATTTCTATAACATCTCCTGCAGCATAAATATTATCAACATTTGTTTTAAGATGTAAATCCACCTTAATTCCTTTATCATATTCGATTGGAGTATTCATAACAAGATCCAGATTTGGTCTCACACCTGCAGAGATTAATATCCCATTTGTTTCAATTATCTCTCCATCATTGATCTTTAGTCCAGAGATAATATCATCACCTATAATTTCTTTAGCTACACTAGATGTATATATATTGATACCATGACCCTTGAACTTTTCCTTTAGCTTGTTAGCTATCTCTTCATCAATCTGTCTACTCAATAGATATGGAGCGAATTCAATTACATTAACCTTTCTACCTAGTTCTTTTAAAGACCATGCTGCCTCTAATCCAAGTAGGCCACCACCTAAAACAGTGTATGTGTCACATCCAATACAGTGTATTTGTACTCTTTCAACATCATCCAGAGTCCTTAATGCAAATACTCCATTTTTATCACTACCTTCAATTGGAGGTATAAAAGGTCTACTTCCAGTGGCAATCAAAAGTTTATCATAGCTATATATTCTTCCATCTTGAAGTAGTACTTGCTTCTTTTCTATATCTATTCTTTGTACTACAGAATTTAGAATAACATCTATATTATTATCTTTGTACCATTCTTCTTTGTTTACCAATAATGAATCCTCATTTAGTTTTGATGCCAAAACCCTGGAAAGTTTAACTCTATAATAGGTTAAGTAGGCTTCTGCAGATATTATTGTAAGAGACCCTTCTTTATCATTATTCCTTATCTCCTTGGCAGCTGATAAACCAGCTATTCCATTTCCAATTATCAAATACTTCGATATCAACTTATATCCTCCTTATCTTTTATTCTTCTTGTTCATTATTACCCATTGAATCCCTAAAAACACACAACCCTCCAATTAAAATTGGAGGGTTGTTCTTTTTTAAAATTTTATTGTTGACTTGTAACTTCAGTCCATATTCTGTCATATTCATGTAGAATATCCTTAGGATCATTAAATACCTCAGTATTTTCAAGTTCTTCTTCTGAAGGATAGGCAACTGGATCATTTTTAATCTCGTCATCCAACAGTTCTACTGCC
>CAZPZN010000039.1:4237-15946 GCA_964590735.1 uncultured Tissierella sp. | reverse complement strand
ACCTAAATTAGGTGATGATATAGTCTACGCTTATGTGAAAGCATAAGAAGTTCATAGGGAAACTTACCTTGAGAACTGTATATATCTAGCGAATATATATGAATGAGCATAAAATTATAATGAACTTTGAAAACTTTATAAAAGCCTATAAGTAAAAAACTTTATCATGTTAAAAAAACGAAACATATGTTCCTTTAATGCCCAAATAGTAGTATAATAGACATAAGGGGGTGATAACATGATAAAAGCAGTAAAAATAAGACTTATTCCTACAGGTAAACAGGAAATACTATTGAACAAGTCAGTAGGAGTAGCAAGGTTTGCTTATAACTGGGGTCTTTCTAAATGGCAAGAGATGTATAAAGAGGGTCTCATTCCAAATGGTAGGAAAATAAAGAAAATTTTTAATAATACCACTAAAAGGGACCAAGAATATCATTGGCTAAATGAAGTATCATCACAAGCAATATCACAAGCATTTAATGACCTTCAAGACGCTTTTGATAATTTCTTTACAGGAAAGTCCAAGTACCCTAGGTTTAAAACTAAGAAAGGATCAAGACACTCTTTCTATGTAAGATATGACAGGATGAATATTAGGTATGATACAGTGAATATAGAAAAGATCGGTAGAGTAAGGTTTACTACAAACTATGAGCTACCTAAACAAAAATCCTATGTAAATCCAAGATGTCACTTTGACGGTAAGTACTGGTATCTAAAATTTGGGTTTGAGCAAGACGAAAACCAAGTTGAGCTTAATAAAGATTTAAGTATAGGAATTGACTTAGGAATAAAAAATCTTGCGGTAATAAGCAGCATTGATAGTCCTATTAAAAATATCAATAAAAGTTCCATAGTAAAAAAGCTAGAGAAAAAACTGAAAAGACTACAAAAGAAATGTTCAAGTAAGTATGAAATGAATAAGATGGGCAAGCAGTTCATAAAAACCAAGAACATCATAAAACTTGAACAAGAAATAAAGCTTATTCATAGAAGACTAACAAACATAAGAAATAATCACATCCACCAAGCAACAAATACGATAGTAAAACAAAAGCCATATAGGATAGTAATGGAAGACCTTAACATAAGTGGAATGATGAAAAACAAACATCTATCAAAAGCTATACAACAACAAAAACTTAAAGAATTTACAAGGCAAATGAAGTATAAAAGTGAATTCAACGGTATAGTGTTTATGACAGCAGATAGATTCTTCCCTAGCTCAAAGATGTGCAGTAGTTGCGGAAATATAAAATTTGATTTGAAACTATCAGATAGAATATATAAATGTAGCTGTGGACTTGAAATGGATAGGGATAAGAATGCAAGTATTAACTTAAGTAGATATAAATTAGCATAAGTCACGCGAAAAGATAATGCTAATATGTACCATGCGTTGTATGGGAATTTAAGCCCTTGGACTGCTATAGCAAACTAGAGTAGATTAACTGGTTTAATCGAAATAGAGCAGGATGAACAGGGAAGATTATTGGAAATGATAGTCAAAATAAGATTTATAGGTTTTTATAAGGTTTTTATAGAGAATTATAAGTTTTATGCAACGGGATTCGTATGTACACATTAAACAGAGAAACATGGAGCACAAGAGTAATGGTGAAGATCTCAGTATTATCCGTAATAGCTTTTATACTGATGTTTTTCGAATTTGCACTAGTATGGCTTGCACCACCATTTATGAAGCTGGACATTTCTGATTTGCCAGCCTTAATAGGGGCGTTTGCTCTAGGGCCTATGGCAGGAGTAATTATTGAACTTTTAAAAAATTTGTTAAATCTTCTAATAGAAGGTTCTACAACTGGAGCTGTTGGAGAGTTAGCCAACTTTGTAGTAGGAGCTGCCTTTGTTTATACGGCTGGAGCAATATATTATAAGGATAAGACTTTTAAGAGTGCAGTAATCGGTCTTGGAATAGGGAGCTTGGTTATGACCTTAGTTATATCAGTGGCCAACTATTATGTAATGTTCCCATTCTATGCAAAACTATTTGGAATGGAACTTGATGACCTAGTGTCCATGGGTACTCAAATAAACAGCAAAATTGTAGACATGAAAGCGATGATTATATATGCTATAGTACCATTCAACATCCTTAAGGGATTAGTACTATCAGCATTAACGATATTAATTTACAAGAGGGTATCACCTATACTTCATGATAAATAAGTGAAATAAGGGGTCAGGCTTAAATAGCCTGACCCCTTATTTTTTCATTTTGCTAACTTAACTACTGGTGTCTTCTCAAGAATTTTTATTATTACATGGGATATAAAGGCATCTGCACCGTGGTGTAGAATAGTTCCTATACATGTAATTACTAAAAGCTTATAAACATCAAAGCCTATGAAAGGCATAATAACAAGTGCTTCAAGAAGTCCATGTATTGGAGCTGTGATAATGGCTGTCTTTGTAAAGGACATACCTTTCTTGAGTAGGTAGGCTCCGATAACTCCTACAATTACGTGCATTAAAGCCCTAGCCCCAACTAAAGGTCCAAGGTTTAAGAAGAATCCAAATGCTGATCCTAAACCAACAAATATTGCTGCTTGAGGTCCTAATAGCATTGAAATAAACATAGGTAGGTGTGAACCCAAGGTTGCTGAAAACGGTGGAATAACTACCTTAAAAAATACTGCGAAGGGTATAATAATTGCAAGGCCTGTAAGTAATGCTGTCATTGTTAGTTTTTTTGTATTCAATATATTTACCTCCTAAAATAATCTACCCCAATTATAACAAGTGTATATACACCTGTCAATACAAGCTGGACCAATATCAATATCTACCATAAACCTATCGTCAACTAATTATTTGTAGTGAAATACAGATACATTTGATATAATGGGTAAGATAAAGAATGATGGAGAAGGTGTTGAACAGTTGGAAATTTTATTAAAGAACTTAGAGGAAACAGAAGAATTTGGAATAAAGTTGGGTAGCCTACTAAAGAAGGGGGATATCCTATGCTTAAATGGAGACTTAGGAGCCGGTAAGACTACTATGACCAAGTCTATTGGCTTAGGCCTAGGTGTAGAGGAATATATAACCAGCCCTACTTTTGCCCTTATAAATCAGTATAGTGGAAGGCTTCCTGTTTATCATTTTGATGTATATAGACTTGAGAATGCCCATGAATTATATGATTTAGGCTTTGATGATTACTTCTATGGTAATGGCGTATGCGTTATCGAGTGGGCTGATAAGATAGAAAAAATGATCCCTAAGGAAAGAATGGTCATTGATATAGAAAAGGGTAAAAGCGACGATGAAAGAATTTTAAAGTTTTCTGGGTATGGAGCGAGATTCCAGGAACTAGTTAAGGAGTTGAAGATATAATGAAGGTACTTGGACTAGATACATCTACTCTAATGACTAGCTGTGCAGTAATAGATGATAATAAGTTAATTGGAGAGTTCTCTTTAAGTCAGGACATGAGCCATTCTGAGAAGCTTGTTCCAATGGTTGAGGAATTATTAGCTAGTCTGGATTTAAAGCTTAAGGATATAGATTTATTTGCTGCAAGTCAAGGACCAGGTTCCTTTACTGGGCTTAGAATTGGCCTTGCAACTATAAAGGCCTTTGCTCATATTACGGATAAACCCTTAGTTGGAGTATCTACCTTAGAAGGTCTAGCCTTTAATCTTCCATTTAATAAAGTGGTTGTACCTATGATAGATGCAAGAAGACAAAGGGTATATACCGGTATATATACTTGGGAAGGGGATAATCTACAGACAATTCTGGAACCTTGTATCATGGAGGTTGAAAAACTCTTAGAAGAGCTTAAATCCTATGATGATATAGTCGTAAATGGAGATGGGGCCATAGTATTTCGAGAAGAGATAAAGTCTGCTTTAGCTAATAAGGTAAGATTCTCTAGCATAGGGCTTAATATGCCTAAAGCATCCAGTGTATGCGAATTAGCTAGAATTAAATATGAAAATGGACAAAGGGATGATTATTTTAACCTAGCTCCAGATTATCTAATTGAGACACAAGCCCAAAGGGAGTTAGACGAAAGAGGGAAGTAATTTGATCATAAATTTACGTGAAATGGAAATCAAAGATCTCGATGCAATTATGGAAATTGAAAAAGAATCCTTTTCTACTCCTTGGACTAGAAATTCCTTTGAGAAGGAAATCAATGAGAATATGCTTGCTAAATACATTGTTGCAGATCTTGATGGCAAGGCAGTAGGATATGCAGGTATATGGCTTATAATAGATGAAGGTCACATTACTAATATAGCTGTATCCAGTGTTCATAGAGGAAAGGGTATAGGGAAGTTTCTGATGATGGGCTTAATCGACTTCTGTAAGGACAGGGGCATCCACAACATGACCCTAGAGGTGAGAGTTTCAAATATAATTGCCCAGAATCTTTATAAGAAGTTGGGCTTTTTAGATTGCGGTATTAGACCTAATTACTATGCTGATGACCATGAGGATGCGGTAATAATGTGGAAGACTATTGAAAATTAGAGGTGGAAAGATGTATATTTTAGCTATAGAAACGTCCTGTGATGAAACTTCATGTGCAGTTTTAAAGGACGGAAGAGACGTATTATCCAATATTATCTCTTCGCAGATAGATATTCATAAGAAGTTTGGAGGAGTAGTACCTGAAATTGCCTCCAGAAAACATATTGAAAGTATTAATAATATAGTACAAGAAGCCTTAGATGTTTCTGGAAAAACATTTGAGGATATAGATTTAATAACAGTAACCCAAGGTCCAGGATTGGTTGGAGCCTTATTAGTTGGTTTATCCACAGCTAAGGCTATAGCATACGGATTAGATATTCCTATTATAGGAGTTAACCATATAGAAGGACATGTTTGTGCTAATTTTATTGAGCATAAGGACTTAGAGCCTCCCTTTACATGTCTTATAGTTTCTGGTGGACATTCTTATTTAATTCAGGCAAATGGATATACAGATTACGAAATGATAGGTAGGACCAGGGACGATGCTGCTGGAGAGGCCTTTGACAAGGTGGCTAGATCCATCGGATTACCTTATCCTGGAGGACCACATATAGATAGGCTAGCAAAGTTAGGAGATAAGGATAAAATACCCCTACCTAGAGTTATAATTGATGAGCATACTTATGATTTTAGTTTTAGTGGCCTTAAGACAGCAGTTCTAAATTCTTTGAATCAAGCAAATCAAAGAAGGGAAGAATTAGCTAAGGAAGATGTGGCGGCTAGTTTTCAAGCAGCAGTACTTGATGTACTTGTGGATAAGTCCTTCAGGCTTGCTAAGGAAAGAAAGTCGGATAAAATAGTTATTGCTGGTGGGGTGGCAGCCAATGAAGGCCTAAGAACTATGATGGAGGAAAGAGGTAAAAAAGAAGGCATTAGAATCTATTACCCATCAAGAGTTTTGTGTACTGACAATGCGGCTATGATAGGGTCAGCTGGCTATTATAATTATATAAGTGGTAAAAGATCATCCTTAGGCATGAACGTTATGCCAAATCTAGATTTGAAGTAATAACAAAGAGGTCCTAATAAATATTAGGACCTCTTTCTCTCATTTATCCACAAAATCCCCCACTTCTTATCCACATATTATAAATGGTTTCCTATAATTAATTGTGGATAATGTGGAAATCCTCAGGCAATTTAAAGAAATAAGCATATAACTTGGGGATAAGTCTGTGGACAGTGTGGGTATCTTGTTGATTATATGTGGATTTAGGATTCTGTAAATTCAATCCACACTTCATAAAGAGAGTTTAGATTTTCCTCTATTTCTTCTCTTTTTTTAGTTAGTTCGACAACAAAATCAAGGTCTTCATAGATTTCTGGGTTACTAAGCTCATTATCCACATGGTCCATATCAGTTTCAAGGGATGATATCTCATTTTCCAGGTCCTTAATCTTTTTACGTTTATTCCTATCTTGAACTAGTGCTTCCTTTTCTTTTTTCTTTTCAAGTTTAATCTGGGTTTTAGTTTTAGAAAACTCCTCATCATCTTCATAGATAACTTCATTTTTCTTTTCAAGATAGTAACTGTAATTACCCATATACTCCTTAATTCCATCTTCTGTAAGCTCAAGGATTTTATTAGTAATTCTATTTAGGAAATACCTATCATGAGAGATTACAAATAGGGTTCCCTCATAGTCTAGAAGAGCATCTTCAAGAACCTCTTTCGAGTCTATATCTAAATGGTTAGTAGGTTCGTCCATTAAAAGAAAATTTGCCTTGGAAAGCATTAGCTTTAAGAGGGCCAGACGTCCCTTTTCTCCACCGCTTAAATCTTTAATCTCTTTAAATATGTCGTCTCCTAAAAATAGAAATTGCCCTAGGGCTGTACGTATTTCATAATGGTCCATATTAGGATTATCATCCCATATCTCGTCTATAACCGTCTTTTCAACATTTAACTTGTCCATTTCCTGATCAAAATATCCAGGATATACATGGGTTCCTAGATAAATACTTCCCACATCCTTTTCGATTTGCCCCAGAATGATTTTAAAGAGGGTGGTCTTCCCTATACCGTTGGCCCCAATTAAACCGACTCTTTCACCCCTATAAATGTTGAAGTTAATATCCTTTAAGAGCTCAAGGCTTCCATAGGACTTAGATATAGTCTCGACTCTTAAAACGTCATTACCAGATTTAATGGAGGGAGTGAACCTTATCTTGGTTTTCTTAGCTTCCTTTTGTTTGTCTATTACCTTCATCTTATCAAGAAGCTTTTGTCTGCTTTGAGCCTGTTTTATATATCTGGCACCACCATAATTCATAAATCTGGTGATGATCTCTTCTTGACGTTTAATTTCCTTCTGTTGGTCTTCATATTGCTTTCTTATTAATTCCAAATCTATCTTTCTCTGGATCATAAATCTGGAATAGTTGCAGTTGTATATATATAAATTTGTATTCTCCATATAAAAGATTCTATTAGCTATATTGTCCAAGAAGTATCTATCATGGGAAATAATAAGGGCAGACCCCTTATAATCCCTTAAAAACTTCTCTAACCAAGATATAGCATCTATATCTAAATGGTTGGTTGGCTCGTCCAATAAAAGGAGTTTAGGCTTATTTAGTAAAAGCTTTGCTAGGTGGACCCTGGACTTTTGACCTCCACTTAAGATATCTATATTTTTGTAAAACTCTTCCTCCTGAAATCCTAAGCCCTTTAGAACCCCTTTGATCTCAGACTTATACCCATATCCATTTAAGGCTGAAAATTTCTCTATGAGGTGGCCGTAGCTTGTCATAAGGTCATCTAGTTCAGGGGATTCACCCTGTGATCCTAGCTGAGATATTTTTTCCTCCATGGCCCTTATATCCTTTTCCATTTGTATCAAATGAGAAAACTCCTCTAGGCACTCATCGAAAATGGTCATGGTGGAGTGTATTGTAACATGTTGCTTAAGATACCCTATCTTTAGGTCTTTTTGTACATAGATTTCTCCAGAATCCTTTTCTAACTCTCCAGCTAAAATGTTTAGAAGAGTAGTTTTACCAGTACCATTAAGGCCTAATATTCCTATTTTATCTCCATCTTCAACGTTAAAGCTTATATCCTTTAAGACGATATCGACTATATATGATTTATTTAAATTACTACATGAAAGAATTGGCATTTTGCTCCTCCTGTGATCTACTACTACAATTGTAACAGAAAAAATACTCCATTTAAAGTATGGAGTATTTTGGAGTGAATTTATTGTTAAAAATTATGATTTTAAGTCACTATCCATAGACATTGCACTTAATACCTTGTCAATTAAATCCAACTCACATCGTCTCTCAATATAATGTGAACAATTGGTGCAGGATTCCCTCTTTTCATGGCTCCCACTTTTTAGTCCCCTATTTTCATCCTCCTTCATATTATACTCGTCACAATAGATTGCGATTTTTCTAAATTGCTCTCGACTCGCCATATCCAATCTCCTTTACATGTAATAGTATTAATATTTGCAATTTAGTGTGCATTATACTTGACATGAAATTGACATAGAAAATACATAATGTTATAATGTTAACATAGAATAAATGGGTGGTGGACATGAATGAATAAGGATACACAGGTTTCAAATACAGTTATTAGACGATTGCCAAAATACCATATATACTTACAGGACCTTCTTAATAAGGGAATCACTAGGATATCCTCACAGGAATTAAGTACTCTTACTGGATTTACTGCCTCTCAAATAAGACAGGACTTAAACAATTTTGGTGGATTTGGACAACAAGGATATGGTTACAATGTAGAGGATTTATATCGAGAACTAGGTAAGATACTGGGTCTAGATAAACATTACAATGCAGTAATATGCGGAACCGGAAACCTTGGTCAAGCAATTGCAAATTATAAGGGAATAGAAGATGCTGGTTTCAAAATTGTTTCTTTATTTGACAGGAATCCTAAGATGGTTGGCATGAAAATATCAGATATAGAAGTTAGGGACATTGATATATTAGAAGATTTTATAAGCAAAAATAAGGTTGAAATTGGAATAATTACAGTTCCTAAAGAAGGAGCACAACCTATAGCTGATAGACTTGTTAAAGCTGGAATAAAAGGAATTTGGAACTTTGCTCCAACTGATCTAAATGTACCTGAAGAAGTAGTTGTAGAAAATGTTCGCTTAAATGAGAGTATATTTATACTATCCTACTTTTTAAACGCAAAAGATAAGTAAGGCTTCTTGCTTTTTAGAAATAAAAAAACGTTTTCAATTAAATAGGAGAGTCTTATTTTCCTAGATAAATAGGCTGGTCATCTGACCAGCCTATTTGAGTGCTATTTTTATTTTTTCTTCTTTGATAAATGTAGTACTACTCCTATTACAAGTCCAATTATAGCTGGTATAACCCAACCCATTCCAAGACTATAAAAAGGCAGGCTAGTCTTAGCAACTTGGTGTAGTCCACCAAGTTTTAGAGATGCAATAGTTGCAGATGGAAGGGCTCCTATAAGGTCTAATACAGCTGCTGGGAAGGTTAAGATTGTAACTGTTTTATAGACCAAGCTATCTCCCTCAAATAGTTTTTCTACAAGACTTAATAATATCAAGGTAATGGCTAATGGATATAAAAGCATCAATACAGGTATTGATATTGATATTATCTTTTTTAACCCTATATTTGCCACTAAGAAAGATACTAGAGAGAAAATAATAGCAAATTTCTTATAGTTAAGGCTCTTAGGAAATAGGTTTACAAAGGTTTCGCTACAAGCAGTTATTAAACCAACTGCAGTCTTTAGACAGGCTAAGGTGATGGTTATGGCCAGTAGTATTGCTCCAGGCCTTCCAAAGTAATGGGCAGATATTTCTGCTAAGGCTGCACCACCATTTGCACTTAAAGGAATAGTCCCTCTGCTTTGAGCCCCTAATATGGCTAAAAATGAATATATAAGAGCCATAAGGGCAGTGGAGAATACTCCAGACTTAATAGTAGACAGGGCTATTGAATTTGGTTCTTCAATGCCTAGATTTTTTATAACATTTATAACGATAATTCCAAAGGCTAATGAGGCCAAGGCATCCATTGTATTGTATCCTTCAAGAAATCCCTTAAAAAACACATTGGCTTCATAGGCTTGTACTGGCTGAATTTGAGAAATATCCCCCATTGGATTTATCATAGCTGTAAGGATTAAAAATCCAAGGAATAATAAAAATAAGGGGTTAAGGATCTTTCCTACATAAGTCAATATGTTGGAAGGTCTTAAAGAAAAATACAAGACGGATAAAAAGAATAAGAGGGAGAATATCACTAGGAATAATCCTATTTGTGATTCATTTACCAAGGGTGCTATTCCAACTTCAAAGGACACAGTAGCAGTTCTTGGAATTGCAAAGAAAGGTCCAATTGTTAAATATAGTGCACAGGTAAAGAACAGGCTATATAGGGGATGAACCTTGCTAGCCATCTCATATAGACCCTTACTCCTCGAAATACCCATGGCAGCTATACCTAGTAGGGGTAGCCCAACTCCTGTTACTACAAAGCCCAATATTGCTAACCAAACTTTGCCTCCAGCCATCTGACCCATAAGAACAGGAAAGATTAGATTGCCTGCTCCAAAGAAGAGGCCAAATAACATAGATGCTAAATACATATAATCTTTAAACGATAATTTTTTCTGCATTTTAACCTCCATAATAAAAACAGCTTATTTTTGTTACTCATTTACGTAAAGTTATCCTAAATACTAAGAGTTAATTGTATCTATAGTCAATTATAAGGGTATAGGTATCTTATTACAAGCTTAAGATATTGGAAGCTAAATGGTTTTATCTTAATATAGAATTAGCTAAATATTAAAACACCTGGGAAATTCCAGATGGCTATTAATAAGCTAAGAATTTAATAGAAGTGTGAATCTCTATTAAAACTAATATGAGCTAGTCCATAGGACTAGCTCATACTTTTTGTTTTTTTATTACGAGGTGAAGATCCTCCGCCGCTGCTACTGCGGGGATATTTCTTAATAGGCAGTGTGTGTGTGTCGCCTACCTCGTTCTATTATAGAAGCAACTGCTTTGCAATCGCCTTAGGTATTTACTTATTACGAATAGAAAAGTCCAACTATTTTAGTGGTCTGACTATTGATTTTATTTTACGATACTAATAGACTTAAGTAAAATTCAAATTCATACTAGCAGTCATTCCTACATGGAATAACAAGTGAGGTTTGTCTATCAGTATTCACAATATTTACCTATTGGATAAGGGGACAAGATACTATGTCCTGGTTTTCTATCTTCGAAATAATATATTAATGTTATAAATGTTAATATATCCCTTAGAATAAGTGACTTTAGCAGTATAATTCGATATAATTTATATGAAAAGTAAAATGACTAGTTAAGATTTGTAGATTAAAATATATTTGAAAAGGAATGATAGGATGAAAACCTTCAAATTAGTAGGATTTCAGCGAAAAGATAGGGATAAATATCCCTTGGATTTTCTAAGCCTAGAAAGAGCTAAGGAAGTTAAGAGCTTTCACCAAAGCTTTCCTATGTATAAAGAAACGCCCTTAAGAGATCTTAAAAATTTAGCCAAAGAATTAAATCTTGAATCCATCTACATAAAGGATGAATCCTATAGATTTGGTTTAAATGCCTTCAAGGTCTTAGGAGGAAGCTTTGCTATAGGAAATTATTTAGCAAAGAATCTTGACACAAGTATAGAGGATATGCCCTATGAAAAATTAATATCAGAAGAAGTAAGAAAAGAACTAGGAGATATGGTATTTGTCACTGCAACAGATGGAAATCATGGTAGAGGAGTTGCATGGACAGCAAATCAACTTAAACAACATTCAGTTGTATATATGCCAAAAGGCAGTGCTATGGAGAGATTAGACAATATAAGAGCAGAGGGAGCAGATGCCTATATTATGGATATGAATTATGATGAAGCAGTTCGCTTGGCAAATAAAATGGCTGAAGAGAAAGGCTGGATCATGGTTCAGGATACTGCTTGGGAAGGCTACGAGGATATACCGACTTGGATTATGCAAGGCTATATGACTATGGGACTTGAAGCTTATGAAAAGCTGAAGAAGCTACAAGAGGAAAGACCAACTCATATTTTCCTTCAAGCAGGTGTTGGGTCTTTTGCAGCATCGATTACCGGATTATTTTCATCAATATATGGGGAAGATAGACCAATTATAACGGTGGTTGAACCAA
>CAZPZN010000039.1:0-4137 GCA_964590735.1 uncultured Tissierella sp. | reverse complement strand
GCAACCCTTGGTTGTGTAGCAGAGATAATGTCCAATCCTGATCTTGCCAGTTTGAGGGCAAAACTTAAACTGGATGAAAATTCTAAGGTGTTATTCTTTAGCACTGAAGGAGATACAGATAGACAAAATTATTTGGATATAGTTTGGGATGGTAAATATCCTAGTTAAAATCGAAGGAGATCTTATGAAAATTGGGTATGCATGTAAGATAATAGGAGTTCCAAATACCAATACAAAAAGCTGTACCTTAAAAAATGCAACTAGTGAAAGATTGACCGCATTAAGTGAGTATAATATTGAAACTCTAAATAATGCTATTGATTACAATATAGAAAACAATATAAAGCTCTTTAGAATAAGTTCTGATATTATTCCATTTGGTTCTAGTGAAATAAATCAAGTAAAGTGGTGGGAGATATTTTCTGAAGAGTTAAGCTTAATAGGAAAAAAGATTAAAGATAGCAATATGCGTGTTTCAGTTCATCCAGGGCAATATACAGTACTGAACTCCAATAATGATGATGTGGTTAAAAGGGCTGTAGATGATTTAATTTACCATGCTAGAATCTTGGATTCACTTGAATTAAATTCTGAGCATAAGATGGTCCTTCATATAGGTGGAGCCTATGGTGACAAGAAGGCCGCTATTCAAAGATTTATGGATAATTATATTCAACTAGATGATAAGGTGAAAAAGAGACTGGTAATTGAAAATGATGATAAGGTCTATAATATTGAAGAAGTTCTAGATATAGGTATAAAGCTAGATATTCCTGTTATTTTTGATAATCTCCATCATGAGATAAATCACATAGAAAATTTTAGGAATGAAAAGTATTGGATTGATCAATGCAAAAATACTTGGAAGAATCAAGATGGCACGCAAAAAATACATTATTCACAACAAGCTAAAGACAAGAAGACTGGATCTCACTCTGAATTTATTGCTATTGAGAAATTCTTAGACTTCTATAATAAACTTGGAAGAGATGATATAGATATAATGCTTGAAGTAAAAGACAAAAATCTCTCCTCTATTAAATGTATCAATTGTACTAATTCTAATATAAAGATAAATGCTCTTGAAAGGGAATGGAGTAAGTACAAATATAATATTTTAGAGCACTCTCATTCAGATTATTTAAAAATAAGAACTTTGTTAAAGGATAAAGAAGAATTTAATCCACTTTCATTTTATTCTATATTAGAAAATGCACTCGAGAAAAGTGGAGACCTTGGAAGTTTTGAGAATGCAGCCCTTCATGTTTGGGGATACTTTAAAGATAAGGCAAGTGAGAAAGAAAAAAGTAGTTTTCTTAAATATATAGAGAGATTTAGAACTGAGGAAATAGGTATAAATACAGTAAAGAATTATTTGAATAAACTTGCAGTAAAATATAATGAAAGTTATCTATTAAACTCATATTACTTTGATATTTGAAATAAACAAGAAGTTTAAAAGATATGATATAATATAATGTAAAATGAGTAAGGCCAGCTAAATAGCTGGTCTTTTTAAGAAAGGAATAGATATGTGCACTATATTTGCTAAGCGTGAAAAAGAAGGCTTAATCATTGGAAGGAGCTTTGATTGGGTTCAATTAGGTGGAAATATTAATTTTGTGCCATCATATAGAAGTTACGGAACTAAAACTATTGGGACTTGTTTTATTGAGCAGTTAGGGGAAGACAAGCCCTATGAAGGAATCAATGAAAAGGGACTTTTAGTGGCTGTGGTTGCCCTTCCAACTATTAGAGAAGAAAAGAGGGACCTCAGTCCCTCAATAATGAACTGTGATGGAATGGTTAGATATATATTGGAAAGAGCTAGCACTGTAGATGAGGCGCTTTATATAATAAAGCAATTTACCTTGGATTATGGGATTAAGTATGGATTGCCTAAAGTTCAATACTTTATTGCTGATGCTAATGATAAAGTAGGCATTTATGAAGAAGGAGTCTATGAAGAAAGTGTTAGATTAAATGTTGGAGAATATAGGATGTTAACTAATCAAACCGTAACAGAAAATCCAACCTGCAACAGATATAAGAAGATAAAAAGTATATTGGATGAAGGTAATATTGTAGATGAAGAAACTTGTATGGATATAGCCTCCCAGGCTAAACAAGAGGACTTAACTGCTTGGACCTCTGTATACTATCCAAAGAAGAGGGAATTTATTTTGTGTATCGATCAAAACTTTGATATTAAATATAGATTTAATATTGAAAAGTGTCTAGTTAAAGGAAGGTCTTCCATTGATTTTGCTGAGCTGAAATTAAATTCTAAGGTTATGAGTAGAAAGAGAACTGAAGGGTTCTCATATTTGGAGACAAATTAAGGAGAAGATAATGAATTACAATATTATAGAAGATAAAAAGAGAATAATTATTAAGGATATAATGGATTTTGATCCTAAGCATATATTTGAATGTGGACAATGCTTTAGATGGTATATAGAAGAGGATTTAAGCTATACTACTATAGCCCATAACAAGGTTATAAACGTTAAAAAAGAGGATAATGATGTAATATTTTCCAACACCAATATGGAAGACTTTAAATCCATATGGTATAACTATTTTGACTTAGGCAAAGATTATTTTGCTATCAAAAAGGAGCTTTCCAAGGACCCAATCCTTAAAGAAGCTATAAACTTTGGACAAGGTATGAGGTTGTTAAACCAAGATCCCTATGAAACACTGATATCTTTCATAATTTCAGCAAACAATCAAATTCCAAGGATAAAGAAGGCTGTAGAGTTTATTTCTAATGATTTAGGCGAGTATGCAGGTAGCTGGAATGGAAAAGACTACTTTGGATTTCCTAGTCCTGATAAATTGGCTAGCTTAGAAACTGAATATATTCAAGAAAAATACAGAGTAGGCTTTAGAGCTGATAGAATCAGAGAAACTAGCAGAAGAATCAATGATGGTGAATTCGACTTGGAATGTATATATGACAAAAGTAGGGATGAAGGAAAAGAACTTTTAACCACCTTACCAGGTGTGGGGCCAAAGGTTAGCGACTGTATCCTTTTATTTGCCTTTGACAAGGAAGAAGCCTTCCCGGTAGATGTTTGGGTAAAGAGGGTAATGGAGTACTTCTATTTGAAGAAAGAAACAAGCCCAAAGGAAATAGGCCTATCTGGTGCCAGAATATTTGGAAGGCTTGCAGGATATGCCCAGCAATACCTATTCTATTATGCAAGGGAATTAGGAATTGGAAAATAGATTTAAGGATTAGGGATGAAAGTCAAGAGATTTATCATCTCCTCTAAGGTAGGCACATAGCCTTCTATTACAATTTCTCCATCTATTAATAAAGCTGGAGATCTACTAACATTAAATCTTTGAAAGAATCTAGGATTACCAATAATTTCGTAATTATTGTCTAATCCTAGTTTTTTTATGGCTGCATTCAATACTACAGCTAATTTACTATACCCTCATCCTACATCCTCAAGAATCAAAATATCCATAGAGGTCTCCTTTCAAATTTTCTAATATATAATTACCCAAAGTTTAATATTTTAATTCAGTTTAGCACTTTACTGAAATATTGATTGACATTTAAGACCTATTAAACTTACAATTAGAATAATTATCATTTTTAAGGAGTCTTATAATTATTTAGAGTGGAGGTAAAGACAGAATGTTAGGGACAATAGTTAACGTAGCAACAATACTTATAGGGACATTATTAGGAATAATTATTAAATCAGGTATAAAGGAATCCTACAAGGAAACAATTATGAATGGAATATCTTTAGCTGTTATATTAATTGGTATAATGGGTGGGATAGAGTCTAATAATATTATACTGGTAATTGCCAGTATAGTAATAGGTAGTATTATAGGCGAGGCCCTAGATATAGATAAAAAATTAGACCATCTAGGACTAAATATGGAAAGAAGATTTGGAAAAGGTGACTCTAACTTTTCTAAGGGATTCGTCACAGCATCCCTTGTATATGTTATAGGGGCTATGGCCATAGTTGGACCACTAGAAGCAGGTCTTTCAGGAAATTATGAGACCCTATTTGCAAAATCTGCATTGGATGGTATTTCAGCTATACTATTTGCCTCAACGCTAGGAATAGGAGTGGCTTTTTCGGCAATTCCTGTATTTATCTA
>CAZPZN010000038.1:0-16175 GCA_964590735.1 uncultured Tissierella sp. | reverse complement strand
CTCATGCTATTGACCCAGTATATCCAGGTTTAACAGAAACCATAGTAGATCTAGGTAAATTCATAGATAAAGGACTTCTTGAGCTCTATAAAGAAGAGGTGTTCTTAGCAAAATCTAAGAACAAACAATCCTACAGAAGGGCATTTAATTATTTTAAAAGCAGTAAATTTATATACGATGAGATAGAAGAGGATAACAAAACCAATGTGGATTTTGTTGAGATAAACAAGCTTACTAAGACAGCTATTGAAAGAATATTTTCAAAGGAAATTTTAAATTCTAGAATTGATGGTTTTAAAGAAAGACATTTATTTAGTGCAGCATATACTCCTGAAGGCTTTGTAGATTATTCTTCTACTATAATTGATGGAGTAAAGGATAGATATTTCTTAAAAGGCAATATTGGAACTGGTAAGACTACTTTTTTAAAGAGAATAGCAGAAGAAGCAAGGATTAGAAATTTTCATATAGAACTATTTCACAATCCGATGATTCCTCATAAGCTAGATAGCCTTATAATAAAGGAGTTGAATACGGTAATATCTACTACCAAGGAGACCAAAAACTATATCTTTACAACTATTGATCTAGATGAATACTTCGATTCATCTTATGTAAAGGATGAGGATTTAATCATCTATAATAGCTTGATTGAAAAAGGTATAGAGGGATTAAAAGGTGCCAAGGAAAATCATATTGTAATGGAATCCATCTACAAAAAATGCATTGACTATAGACCTATAACAGCTGTAAAAGAATTAATTTGGGAAGAGATAATAGAAAAGAACTGAAGGTTATTTGGTAACCTTCAGTTCTTTTCTAATCCCCTCAAGGAATAATTCCAAGATTTTACTTAAATCATCTGCTTCAGTACCACCTTGAATGGTATGAGGACTTCCTCCTCCTTTAATAGAGAATTTACTAGCAATATTTTTATATATAGTTTGAAGATTTATATCCATATCCTTAGTAGTACTTACATAGAACTGTCCTTTATCACCGTTAAAAATTCCATGTATCTGAATTATTTGGTCAAGAGTGTTTAAATATCCTGCAATATATGAAAGCTCTTTAAAGTCCATATCTTCATGCTCCATACATATGTATCTAACTCCATCTATAACTTGTGCTTCCTTAAGGAAGGATTCACCTCTTAGTATGTTCAAGGATTCTTTAAGGGTGCGATTAGTCTTTTCTAAGGATGCTTTTTCTTCATAGATCTTCTCTACCATAGTTAACACATTCTTGTCTTTAGATGATAACAATAAAGCAATTTCCTTGATATATTTATTCTTCCAGATATAATCTTTAAGGGCTCTATTGCCACATATGAATTCAACTCTAATATTATCCTTTCTATGTTCCCATTTTCTAATCTTTAAGATTCCAAGTTCTCCTGTATTTTTCAGATGGGTTCCACCACATGGATTATAATCGAAGCTCTCAATTTCTACAATTCTTATATCAGATTTCACCTTAGAGGATATCTTCAAATCTAACTTATCTAATTGGTTTTCATCTACATAATAGGATTTAATATTAAAATTAGATTGTATAATTTTATTGGCAAGCAATTCGATTTTTTCTGCATCTTCTTCACTTAAGTCTGGTAATGTAATGTCTACATAAACATATTCATCACCAACATTAAAACCAACTGTTTCTCCACTAAATAACTTATAGAAGACAGCTGATAATAGGTGTTGTCCTGTATGTTGCTGCATAATATCCATTCTTCTATCCCAATTGATAGATACCTTTACCTTATTTCCAGAAACATTTCTAGGAAGGACATGAACTATATCATCTCCTTCTTCATAGGATTCAAGTACTTCTATATCATTAATATAGCCCTTATCACCTGGTTGTCCTCCTGAAAGGTGAGGGTAGAATATGGTCCTGTCTAATTTAATGTAGAATTTGTTATCTACGTATCTCTTCTCAACTACGTTTGCATCTATTTCCTTTAAGTAAGGACTATCTCGATAAACTTTTATAGTCATAATCTTACCACCTTCATATAATAATGAGATATATTTTTAAGCTATTATGGTATAATTTAATCATCTTATTTTATTATATAGCAATAATCCAAAAATACAAAGGGAGAAATTTATGGTCAGGCCAATAGCTTCGATTCTTATATCCTTAATAATTGGTATTATTACTTCATATTACATTTCTATTGATAATATTTTTCTGTTCTCAAGTCTAACACTTATCCTAATATTATCTGTTATCTTTGTTTTTAAGAAGAGAAATAATGATATTTGGATTATTTTTCTATTTATCATTTTAGGAATTATGATTACAAATATTAAAGGTGAAAGTGGCCTCGATGACTTTAGAGGGATCCGCCATGATTTTCAAGGCTTAATATATGAAAGATTAGATTATAATAATGATTATTCCAGGTATATTGTAAAACTCAATATGATGGATGATAAAATATATGAAGAAAAAGTTTTATTAAGCATAAGAGGGGATAGATATTATAATTTAGGAGATAGAATCCATATAAATGGGATATTAAATGAGCCTTCCAAAAATACAAATCCTATGTTATTTAATCAAAAGATCTATCTACTTTCAGATAATATACATAATACAATGAGTGTAGGTGACTATTCAGCTAATCTCTTAAGTAAAAACACCAGTATCTTATATAGGATTAAAGAAAGTTTTTCTAATGTGACTATATCCTTATTCAAAAATCATCTAAGTGAAAAAAATGCACAATTAATGACCAGTATCATCCTAGGTAAATCTGATCTCCTTATGGAAGATGATTTGATTCGTTATAGGGAGCTGGGTCTTGCACATGTTTTGGCTGTATCAGGTCTACATATAGGTATCATAGTAGGCTTTCTCATGTTTGCAATCTCTAGAATGGGAATCAAGAGAAAGATCAATATATTTATGACCCTTTCCATTATTTGGATATATATTATATTAATTGGATTGCCGGCTTCTGCAGTGAGAGCAGGCCTTATGTTTACTTTTCTTTATATGTCTAAACTAGGCCATGAGCCCTATGATGGTTTAAATTCCATATTTGCATCTATGATTATTTGTCTATTAATTAATCCCTATTGGCTGTTCAATGTAGGTTTTCAGCTTTCCTATGCTGCAACTATATCCTTATTGATCTTAGGCTCTAGGGTAAATATATATCCTACAAGAATAAACATTCTTAAATCTGCTTATATAATGCTATCAGTAAATATAGGACTATTGCCTATGCAAAGCTACTATTTCAACTATATACCCCTATTAGGAATAATATCTAACTTAGTTACTGTACCTCTTCTATCTATAGCACTTATTGTTGGTATGATAATGATGGTTATAAGCTTTATATTTCCTTTTTTAAACTATGGTCTTGGTTTTGCCTTAGATATGATATTAACCTTCCAATATAAATTGGTAGAAATTATATATTCCATGGATATGGTCAAATTTAATATCCATTCACCTGGAATACTGGAAATTGGGCTTTATTATCTACTTATTTTTATTATATTTAAAGTAATCAATATTGGGAAATTACCAATGATGCTTAAAAAATCTATTTACTATTATTTATTACTCTATATCTTGATACTAGCTATAGGACTAAATTTCAATGATGATATAGAGATAGATTTTATAGATGTAGGGCAAGGAGATGGAATACTTATTAAGACTCAAGATATGAATTTCCTAATGGATACTGGAGGTAGTTTGTTCGGTAATTTTGATATAGGAAAGAATATCACCCTTCCTTACTTAAAGAAGCAGGGTCTATTTAATCTAGATGGAGTCATCATCACCCATTTTGATGAAGACCATAGCCAGGGCTTAAATGCCATAATGGAAGACATAGAGATTGATATCCTACTATGTAGCTATTTACCTAATGAGGACCTATTAACAAAACTAGCTAGTAAAGGTATCCCCCTAAAACTTCTTAAGAAGGGTGATTATATAAGGCTTGATCATAATACTTCCCTGGAAATAATTTGGCCACTTACTAATGAAGATAAATTAAGTTCTAATAATAGATCTCTTGTATCTATTCTAAACTATAAAGATTATAAAATCCTCTTTACAGGTGATATGGAGAGGGAAGTTGAGTTTATATTAAAAGACACTTTAGCTAAGGTGGATATATTAAAGGTTCCCCATCATGGAAGTTCTAGCTCTACTTCAATAGACCTCTTAAAGGTAATAGAACCACAAGAAAGTATTATATCCGTAGGAAGAAATAACTCCTATTCTCACCCAAATGAAGATGTTCTTAGCCGACTTGAATCCATAGGTTCCAAAATCTATAGAACCGATTTTATGGGAATGATTAGGATTAAATTAGATGATTCATATATTATTAATCAGTTTATTAAAGACAAGCTAAATATGGTTTTTTTATTTCATAATCTAGCCTATTATGCTATATTTATTCTATATTTTTTGATATCATATATTTTAGTCAAGAAATACTACAGCCTCTGGAGGGATCTTAGTGGATTATAAAGATTTTACGAATTTATTAAAAAATGATGATATAAACTCAACATATTTATTTATGGGTGATGAAGATTATTTGATGAATGAGTGTATAGACTTAGTTAAGAAGAAATATGTTTCAGAGGGTATGGAAGTTTTAAACTTATCAGTACTTGATGGTAAGGTTATAAGTTTTGATGATCTAATGAATTCCTGTGAAACCCTTCCCTTTATGGCCTCAAAGAAAATAGTTGTTTTAAACGACATGAGCTCGTTTTTTTCTAACGAGCAGAAAGACGAAATTTACGATTATCTAGATAGTTTAGGAAATCATCTATTATTATTAATGTTAGATTCTTCAAATGATTTAAAAAAGACCACTAAGATATATAAATATTATAATAAAAAAAGTAGTCTAGTTGAATTTACTAAGTTAAAGGGAAAGGCTCTTAATACTTGGATAGAAAAGTTGGCGAAAAAACATAAGGTTAAAATATCTCCTGCAAATGTAAATTACTTTATTCAAAATTCTACATATTTAAGTAGGAACATGGTTTCTACCCTGTATGACTTGGAGAATGAATTTATTAAGATTATTAGCTACAGTGATAATGGAGATATAGGAAAAGAGGATATAGACTTTGTAATGGTAAAGTCCATAGATAACAATATCTTTGATCTCCTTGGTGCCATAAGCAAAGGGGATGTACATAGTTCCATATCTATATTCGATAAAATATATCATTTAAATGAACCTGTACAGAAGATTCTATTTATGATAACAAGACAGATGAGGCTTATGTTAGGATATAATATCTACAGGCAGAAGGGTTATTCAGATGGAGAGATTATTGCAAAGCTTCAGATTAAGGCTTATGAATATCAAAAGATTTCTCAACAAGCACGAAGTCAATCAGTCAAGATTCAAAAAAACTATTTAAATCTATTATTGGAAGTTGACAAAAGGTTTAAAACCAGTCAAGTAGATGAAAGAATCCAAATGGAAGCTCTCTTAGTCAGACTTTGTAAGGGAATATGATGTCAGATAACAAAAAAGCTACTTTAAAAGTAGCTTTTTTTGTTGCTTATCCGGATTATAGCATGTCCAAAATTTATACTTTTCTTTTCTTAATAAAAAAACTCCGGCTGCCCGAAGTTTGTCTTACATTGCTTTGTTAAGTTTAGTTTGAAGTCTACTTACCTTCCTTGCTACAGCGTTCTTATGAACAACGTTCTTTTGAGCTGCTCTCTTTAATTTCTTATCGATAACTTTAAGAAGTACTTGTGCTTCATCTAGCTCGCCTTTTGATATGGCATTTTCAAATTTCTTTATATATGTCTTTATTTCAGTTTTCTTACTTTTATTTAAAGCAGTTTTCTTCTCAGTAATTAGGATTCTCTTAACAGCAGATTTAATATTTGCCAATAGTTTCACCTCCTCTAATCTAACGAACTTTATTTTACCATGAACATGCACAAATTGCAAGGATAAAAAATATTAATATGGAGAGAATTTAAGCATAGAAAGAAAAATTTTGGAAGTCTTTAGAGAGGAGAATACTGGTGTACAACATTTATACTGATTTAGCAATTGAAAGTAAGGAGCTCTATGATGAGGGAAATGATAAGGAAATAGAAGGGGTTTCAGTCGAAGTAGAGGAGAAGGAATCCTACTCGGTAACTAGAGTTGAAGTATTAAACAAAAGTGGTATGAAAATGATGAAAAAACCCCTTGGAAGGTATATAACCATTGATGTACCAAGACTTGATAAGACTGATGAAGATCTTAAGGATGAAGTAAGTAAGGCTCTTGCAAAGGAAATAGTAGCTCTAAATCTCAATAAACCTGATTCTAAAACACTTATAATTGGCCTTGGAAATTGGAATATTACACCAGATGCCTTAGGGCCTAAAGTAGTTGAAAGAGTCATGGTAACTAGACAATATTTTATAAACTACAATAAGGAAAGCGATGAAACAATGGCTAATGTTGCAGCCATGTCTCCAGGAGTTATGGGTATAACTGGAATTGAAAGTATTGATATAGTAAAGGGAATAGTCGATAAGATAAAGCCAGATTTACTCATAGCAGTAGATGCATTAGCATCTAGAAAGATGAGCAGAATAAATACCACAATTCAATTATCAGATACTGGAATAAGCCCTGGAAGCGGTGTAGGTAACAAAAGGGCCGCATTAAACAAGGAAAGTTTAGGGATACCTGTAATCTCCTTAGGAATTCCTACAGTAGTAAATGCTGCAACCATAGTATCTGACACCTTAGACCTAATAATAGACTCCTTAAAGGAGAATTCAGAGAAAGGAAAGGAATTCTACAATCTTTTGGATAATCTATCAGGAGAAGATAAGTATTCCCTAGTAGAAGAGGTATTAAATCCCTTTATGGCTAATACTATAGTTACACCAAAAGAGATAGATCTTATAATTGATGATTTATCAGTGATTATTGCTAATGGTTTAAATATTGCTCTTCATCCTGGTATAGATTTAAAGGATGTAAATAGATACTTGAGATAAAACCAAGTAAGGTACCTCCTTGTATAAGTGTGATGAAATTTTCCATGGAATTTCTGACCATGCTTAAACATATTGAACATTCCTTTTGAATATAATGAGGTGTAAAAGGTTAAAAAGATAGGGAGTGTTCAAATGAGGAGAAGGAGATATAAAAGATATTATTTTCCTAGAAAAAAATATTATAAGAGAAATACTGATAACAAAGACAGTTATTTAATAATGATACTTGCTTGCCTCCTAGTACTGAACTTGGGGGCTCTAGTCATTAGGTATGCTTCTAATCATCCCTTTGTTAAAAGCGTGTTTGGTGTAGAAGGAAAAGTAGATATAGTAGCTAATGAGCCTACAATTGAAGACGAGAATGAGATGGAGTCTGAGTCTAAGGAGGATTATATAATTCATAGACTAGATGAATATGAAAGTCTTATAATTATTAAGGAAAATACTGGGATAAGCTCTATAGAGAATATACCTAAGCCTCTAAATATAAATAAACTAAGTGTAAATAAGAATGAGAATTATATATTAATGTACCATACCCATGGTACGGAATCCTTTTTAGTAGAAGATCCATGGCTCTATAATAACCAAGATACTAGTAAAAATATAATAAGTATTGGTGATGTAATGGCAAAGGTACTTGAAGCCAATGGACATAATGTTGACCATGTGCAAACCCTACATGATTTACCAAGTTATAATCAATCCTATACCAGGTCATCAAATACTGTTAAATCAAGGATGGAGACTAATCCGAATCTAAAAATTTTACTTGATTTACATAGAGACGGTGTAGCTTATGATGCTAAATACAAGGAAAGATTCTTAAAAAAAGCTAGAATAGATATTAATGGTGTATCTACTGGCACATTTTCACTTGTAATAGGACCTGACACACCAAATTATGATGAAGTCCTTAGCTTTGCCAAATATATTAAGGCCGTATCGGATACCCTTTATCCTAATCTTTGTACTGGAATAATAGTAAAGCCTGTAGGAAAGTATAATCTATACTTCTCAGATTATTCAGCCCTTCTTGAAATAGGCAGTAATCTAGTTACAAGAGAAGAGGCGAATGAAACTGCCAAACTAGTAGGAGAAATACTATCTTTAGTTTTGGACAGCTTAATAGAATGAGGAGAAGCCTAGTTAAACCTTTTTATTTGCTACTTCTTACCTCTAATATTTAAATATTTAAATTTATGGAAAAAAGTGATATAATGGGATAAGCAAAACTTAGGAGGTATTCTCTTGGAAGAAAAAAATAATGAAGAAAAAACAAAAAATGAAGTTTTTGAATGGATAAAGAGCATAGGCACTGCGATAATAATAGCTATCTTAATAAAAACATTTGTATTTAATACTACTTACGTTTTAGGAAACTCTATGTATCCAACCCTTCATGAGAGGGATAGATTATTTGCTATGAAGATATCTTTGTATTTTCATGGGCCTGAAAGAGGAGATGTAGTAGTACTTTCAGCTCCTGATAATACTGATAAGGATTATATAAAGAGAGTAATAGGTGTTGAAGGGGATAGGGTTGAAATTATAGATGGAAAAGTCTATGTTAATGATGTAGTTCTAATAGAGGATTACATCGATGGGAATGCATTTACCCATATATATAATGAGAGTTATTGGGAAGTTCCTCAAGGACAGGTTTTTGTATTAGGAGACAACAGAGAAGAAGGGGCTAGTAAAGATAGTAGATATTTTGGATGTGTTGATGTAGACTCAATAAAGGGAGTTACAGGATTTAGATATTTCCCTTTTGATAATAGATTCGGAAGCTTACAATAATTTAGACTTTCAATAGATAAAAGTATATAATTTCCTCACTAGGGAAACCTACTTTTGGTGATATTATGGAATCTAGACATGAAAGGTATAAAAAAAGAAGAAAAGAAGATTTTATTAAATTATTAAAAGGATTTATCCTATTATGGTTAGGGACTTTATTAATCTTTTCTTTATTCAAAGTTAATCAAACTATAGTTGATTTAAATGTTCTGGATAATTCCAAGATGTTGGAATTAGATTTGAGAGACCGGGCTCTGACCATACTTGGTGAGACCTATGTTTTTAACAAAAATTTTTCAAAATAGTATTAGAAAAGCTTTTAAAGTATATCTAGCTTTTCTTTTACTTTTACGATGTCAATATGACTTCTACTAATCTTAGAATACAAGAGTAGGGCTTTACTATTCGTAATAAAGAAAACAAGACCAGAAGCCTGGTCTTTTGTTTTACATAATTACTATATTTTGTTATAATTAGGGGAAGAACCTCATTGGTTTATTTTGAAGGAGGAAAAGAATGCAAGTTAAGCAAGAAAATATAAGAAATTTTTCAATAATAGCTCATATAGATCATGGTAAGTCAACTTTAGCCGATAGACTAATTGAGAACACAGGGATGCTTACCTCACGTGAGATGCAATCTCAAGTATTAGATAGCATGGACCTTGAAAGAGAAAGAGGAATTACCATAAAGCTAAAGGCTATTAGGATATATTATAAGGCTAAGGATGGGGAGGACTATATATTAAATTTAATTGATACTCCAGGACATGTGGACTTTACATACGAGGTGTCAAGGTCATTAGCTGCTTGTGAAGGTGCAATTTTAGTTATAGACGCTACCCAAGGTGTAGAAGCGCAGACTCTTGCCAACGTATATTTAGCCCTAGATCAAGACCTTGAAATTTTACCTGTTATTAATAAAATAGACCTTCCAAGTGCACGTCCTGATGAAGTGAAGCAAGAGGTAGAGGATATTATAGGTATTGATTGCTCTGAAGCTCCACTTATATCTGCAAAGGAAGGTTTAAATATTGTGGATGTTCTAGAGGATATTGTAAATAAGGTGCCTGCACCAAAGGGTGATAAAAAAGCTCCTCTTAAAGCTTTAATATTTGATTCCTACTATGATAGCTACAAGGGTGTTACCTGTTATATTAGAGTTGTAGAAGGTACCATTGAACCTGGGATGGAGATTAAGATGTTTTCAACTGGGAAAAAATTCGAAGTAACAGAGGTTGGAGTTGTTACATCACGTCATATGCAATTAGAAAGGCTTGAAGCAGGTGAGGTAGGATATGTAACTGCTAGTATCAAAAACGTAAAGGAAGCTAGGGTTGGGGACACAATAACAGATGCTAATAACCCAACTAATGAAGCCCTACCAGGATATAAGAAGGTTATACCTATGGTATACTGTGGAATTTATCCAGCAGAGGGAGAGGATTTCAACACAGTAAGAGAGGCTTTAGAAAAGCTTCAGGTAAATGATGCAGCCCTGGTATTTGAATCTGAATCTTCAGTTGCTCTAGGCTTTGGATTTAGATGTGGATTTTTGGGACTACTTCATATGGAGATCATTCAGGAAAGATTAGACCGTGAATTTGATCTTAATATTATTGCAACTGCACCTAGTGTAATCTATAAGGTTATAAAGAACGACGGAGAAATTTTAGAAATTCAAAATCCATCCAATTTACCTTCACAATCTGAGATAGACTATATGGAGGAGCCTATAGTAAAGGCATCTATTATGACACCTACAGATTATGTAGGTACTATTATGGAACTTTGTCAGAATAAAAGAGGTACATTCATTAATATGGAATATCTTGAAGCCACAAGAGTTACCCTTCATTATGAACTTCCTCTAAATGAAGTAATATATGATTTCTTTGATGCTATAAAATCTAAGACTAAAGGTTATGCTTCCTTTGATTATGAATTATTAGGTTATAGAAGAAGCGAACTAGTTAAGATGGATATACTAATTAATGCAGAGTTGGTTGATGCCTTCTCATTAATAGTTCATGAGGAAAAATCATATGAACGAGGTAGAATGATTGCAGAAAGACTAGTTGATGTAATCCCTCGACATCAGTTTGCAGTACCAATCCAAGCTGCCATAGGCTCTAAGGTAATTGCTAGGGAAACCGTAAGAGCTCTACGTAAGGATGTTCTTGCAAAATGTTACGGTGGCGATATTTCAAGAAAGAAAAAGCTTTTAGAGAAACAAAAGGAAGGAAAGAAGCGAATGAGACAAATAGGTAATGTAGAAGTACCTCAAGAAGCTTTCCTAACCGTTTTAAAATATGATGAAAAATAAGTGCACACCTAGTGTGCATTTGTTTTTTTAGTCTCCTAAATCAATTTGACCTAAGCCAGCCAAGGATACTTAGCTGAATAGGTCATTTAAAAGAATGCAAATTGTACATTAGACTGCTAGCATTTTTGCAAATCCATGTAGATTAGATTAAGTCTAGCTAAATCTATGTTAGAGGAAGAAGTGATAGATTTGTACTAAAGTCTGCTTAATAAGGAGGATTTATGCTTAAAATTTCTTTGTATATTCATATACCATTTTGTGAGAAGAAGTGTTATTATTGTGATTTCGTATCTTTCCCAGGAAATAGTAAAGTAGATTTATATATGGATAATCTAATTAAGGAACTAGGCTTATATAAAGATAGACTGGCTTCTTATGAAATAGATACTATTTTTATAGGTGGGGGAACCCCAACATCAATAGATCCAGTTCATATTGAAAGCCTTATGGATTATATAAATAAAAACTTTAACACTAAAAATCTTAGAGAAATTACAATAGAAGGAAATCCAGGAACTATAAACAATGAAAAGGCAGCTATTTATAAGAAAATCGGAATAAACCGTATAAGTTTAGGACTTCAATCCCTTAATAATAATCTATTAAAGGCCATAGGAAGGATTCATACTGCTGAAGAATTTATAGATTCATTTAAGATCCTTAGAGAAGCAGGATTTAACAATATAAATGTAGATTTAATGTTTGGCCTACCATCTCAAACACTAGCAGACCTTTTAGACACTATTACAGAAGTAGTTGATTTAGGTGTTGACCACATTTCCTTATATAGCCTTATTATTGAGGAAGATACTCTTATTAATAAATGGAACAGTAAAGGTTTATTAGATATGCCTAAAGAAGATTTGGAAAGAGAAATGTATCATAAATCGCTAGAATTACTAGAAATGAAGGGTTATGGCCAATATGAGATCTCCAACTTTGCAAAACCTGGCTATAAATGTAAACACAATTTAGTTTATTGGAGGGTAGAGCCTTATTTAGGCCTAGGACTTGCAAGTCACTCTAATTTATTCCAAAGAAGGTTTTGGAATGTATCAAAACTAAATTCATACAATCACTTATTAGCAAGTGGGAATACACCAATTGAAGGTCAGGAGGAAATCCATAAGGAAATGGAGATAGCAGAGTATATTATCCTTGGTCTAAGATTGAATATGGGAATTATAAAAAGTGAATTCAAAAATAGATTTAATCTTGATATTTCTAATATGTATAGAGGCGTAATAGATAAGTATGTTAATAATGGGCTTCTTTATGAAGATGAATCATGTATTAAATTAACTTCTAGAGGTCGTGATTTTTCAAACATAGTTGAAGTAGATTTCATGCCATAAATTAATTTAGACTCTTGACAAATAGAATAATGTTTGGTAATTTATTATTATAGTATTAGCACTCGCCAAGAGAGAGTGCTAATAAACAAAGTAGATCATCCAAGATATGAGGTGATATAAATGTTGGATGAGAGAAAATTAAAGGTATTATATGCTATTATAAATAGCTATATATTAAGTGCAGAGCCAATTGGTTCAAGAACCATTTCAAAGCATTATGACCTAGGTGTAAGCTCGGCTACTATCAGAAATGAGATGTCGGACTTAGAAGATTTAGGCCTTTTGAATAAGCCTCATTCATCAGCAGGAAGGGTTCCTTCTGATAAAGCCTATAGACTATATGTTGATTTGATATTAAAACAAGACCCTATTAGCCTAGATAAGGCTAAGAAGGACAAAATCAAGCATATACTTGTAAATGAATCTAGGGAAATCGACCACCTATTGCAGACATCAGCAAGGGTATTGTCTGAGATAACAAATTATACATCCTTAGCTATATCTCCTCAGTTTAAGAATAGTAAGGTAAAGCATATTCAGCTAGTACCTATAGATGAAAACCAGGTCTTGTTTATTGTGGTCAACAACTCAGATATTGTGAAAAACTCAATATTTAAATTGGATGTGCCAGTCTCGGCTAACAGATTAAATACTATATCAAATTTTTTAAATAATAAACTAAAGGGTTTATCTTTTGAGGAAATAAGTAAGGATATTAATTCAGATAATTTTAAGGAAATAGTAGAATATAAGCAAATTCTAAATAAGCTTATACCTCTATTTAATAAATCTTTGGATAATAGTGAAAATGTAGAGTTATTCTCTGAAGGGATAACTAGGATTTTGAACTTCCCAGAGTATAAAGATATCGATAAGGCAAAATCTATTATCTCATTTATAGAAGATAAGGATTTACTCTTGGATTTATTGTTAAACAAGACATTTACACAGGATATAAATATAATCATAGGAGATGAAAATCAACATGCTCAGCTAAAGGATAGTAGTATAATAACTGCTAGCTACAGCATTTATGGTATGACAATAGGTAAAATAGGGATAATAGGACCTACTAGAATGGACTATTTAAAGCTTATTAATACCTTGAGATTATTCTCAGCAAATATTAGTGAAATATTAGATATGGTCATAGAAAAATGATGATGAGGTGATAGTTGAAGATGAGTAATGAAGAGTTTGATGTAAAAGATATTGAAGAAGAAACAGAACTTGAAGATAATGAAGAAGTTGAAGCTCCTTCTAAAGAAGATGATG
Source organism: uncultured Tissierella sp. (assembly GCA_964590735.1). Classification (GTDB taxonomy): domain Bacteria; phylum Bacillota; class Clostridia; order Tissierellales; family Tissierellaceae; genus Tissierella_B. The sequence goes on along the minus strand of CAZPZN010000038.1, from coordinate 2,394 downwards.
ATTCAATAAGTAAGAAAGACCAAGAGATAAGTGAAATAAATACTAAGCTAGTGCGACTACAAGCAGATTTCATTAATTATAAGAAGCGTTCTGAGAAGGAAAAAGAGAATTCAATCGATTATGGATTTGAATTAATGGCTTGTGAGCTATTACCTATTATCGACAATTTTCAGAGAGCATTAGATGCTGTGGAAAATAAGGAAGATAGCTTCTATAAAGGTATTAGTATGATTGAAGAACAACTTATAAATATGTTGAATAAAAACAATGTAAATGAGATGGAAGCCTTAGGAACTGACTTTGACCCAAATTTCCATCATGCAGTCTTTATGGAAGATAGTAATGAATTTGAGTCTGGAAAAGTTATAGAAATCCTTCAAAAGGGATATATGTTTAAGGAAAAAATTATTAGACCAGCAATGGTAAAAGTGGCAAAATAAAATTTTGATTGGACAAATAAGTTATAAAAATAAATAAGATTTTGATAATACAGGGAGGAATTTAAATGGGTAAAATAATTGGTATAGACTTAGGTACTACTAATTCATGTGTGGCTGTAATGGAAGGTGGAGAAGCAATAGTTATACCTAATACAGAGGGAAACAGAACCACACCCTCAGTTGTAGCTTTTACTAAAGAAGGGGAAAGACTAGTAGGAGAAACTGCTAGAAGACAGGCAATAACTAACCCTGAAAGAACAATTCAATCCATTAAGAGAGAAATGGGTAGTAACCATAAGACAGATATTGATGGTAAGGGATATTCACCAGAAGAGCTATCAGCCATGATATTACAAAAGATTAAAATGGATGCTGAAAGCTACTTAGGTGAAACAGTAGAGGATGCAGTTATAACTGTTCCTGCATATTTTACTGATAGTCAAAGACAGGCTACAAAGGATGCTGGAAAGATAGCAGGCTTAAACGTAAAAAGAATAATAAACGAGCCTACTGCTGCAGCCTTAGCATATGGTATGGATAAAGAAGATGGACAGCACAAGATAATGGTATTTGACCTTGGTGGAGGTACATTTGACGTTTCTATTCTTGAGCTTGGAGATGGAGTATTCGAAGTACTTGCTACTAGGGGAAACAACCGTCTTGGTGGAGATGATTTTGATAACGTGCTTATTAATCATATCAACGATCAATTTAAGAAGGAAAATGGAGTTGATCTTGTAACAGACAAGATGAGTCACCAGAGATTAAAGGAAGCTGCTGAAAAGGCTAAGAAAGAATTGTCATCAACAATGTCATCAAACATCAACCTTCCATTTATAACAGCGACTTCATCTGGACCATTACACTTAAATATGGATATATCTAGAGCAAAATTTGAAGATTTAACATCACATTTAGTAGATCAAACCCTTGAACCAGTTAGAATGGCATTAAAGGATGCAGGACTTCAAGCTAATGAAATAGAAAAGGTTATATTAGTAGGTGGTTCAACAAGAATTCCAGCTGTACAAGAAGCTGTTAAGAAGCTAATAGGTAGAGACCCACAAAGAGATATAAATCCAGATGAATGTGTTGCTTTAGGTGCAGCTATTCAAGGTGGGGTATTAAGCGGAGAAGTTAAAGACATATTACTTCTTGACGTAACACCACTATCCCTTGGAATTGAAACCCTTGGAAGTGTTACGACTAGACTAATAGAAAGAAATACAACTATACCTACTAAAAAGTCACAAGTATTCTCAACTGCTGCTGATAATCAAACATCTGTAGATATCCATGTACTACAAGGTGAAAGACAGATGGCAAATGACAATACTACATTAGGTAGATTTCAACTTAGTGGTATAGCACCAGCAAGAAGGGGAGTACCTCAAATAGAAGTAACTTTTGATATAGATGCTAATGGTATAGTTAATGTAAGCGCTAAGGATCTAGGCACTGGTAAAGAACAAAAGATTACTATTTCAGGTGGAACCAAACTTTCAGATGATGAAATCGATAAGAAAGTTAAAGAAGCTGAAAGATATGCTGATGAGGATAAGAAGAAGAAGGAATCTATTGAAGCTAGAAATAACGGGGATTCATTAGTATATCAAACTGAAAAGGCATTAAAGGACCTTGAAGGAAAGATATCAGATGATGAAAAATCTAAAGTTACCGATAAGCTAGAAGCCTTAAAGAAATCTTTGGAAACAGAAGATATTGAAGATATTAAGAAGAAGACTGATGAGTTGCAAGAAGAATTTTATGCGATTTCTCAAAAACTATATGAGCAAACTCAAGGCTCTGAAGGAGGAGCAAATCCTCAAGATGATGTAGTTGATGCTGATTATGAAGTAGTTGACGAAGACGATAAATAATGTGTATACTGTAAGTATTAAATGCAAAGCTAAATCTATGGATTTAGCTTTGCTTATGTAATTAAGAGAGGTGC
>CAZPZN010000037.1:0-16300 GCA_964590735.1 uncultured Tissierella sp. | reverse complement strand
TTCCACATAGTGTACATTCTAAATATAGGACAAGAATCTAGGATGAGAATAACATAACTAAGCGGGATTTTTTGTTTATGCAAATGCGTCATTTAATGCAAATGGAATCAAATGTTGAAGAAATAAATGATAAAATAGAACTTTTCATAGAACAATTTAAAGAAGCTGAAGAATTGCTAGATGGAATACCAGGCATTAGTAAGGTTGCTGCTGCAGCTATTATTGGAGAGATAGGAATAGATATGAGTAAGTTTTCCAGAGTAGAAAATATATGTTCATGGGCTGGACTATCACCAAGTTGTAATGAAAGTGCAGGAAAAACTATTCAAGGAGGTAAAAAAGGTAAGTAAATTAATAAAAACTAAAGAAAACTTTACAATAAAATTGGAGGTATTATAAATGGAAAGAAAAATAGAAACGAAATGTATACATGAAGGCTGGAAACCTATGAGAGGAGAGGCAAGACAATTACCAATTTATCAAAGCACAACATTCAAGTATGACACCAGCGAAGAAATGGGGAAGTTATTTGATTTAGAGGCTGAAGGTTATTTCTATACAAGACTACAAAATCCAACTAATGATGCTGTAGCAGCAAAAATATGTGCATTAGAAGGTGGAGTTGCAGCAATGCTTACTTCATCAGGACAAGCAGCAAATTTCTATGCTATATTCAATCTTTGTAGTGCCGGTGACCACTTTATTGCTTCTTCTTCTATTTATGGTGGAACCTTTAATCTTTTTAATGTTACTATGAAAAGAATGGGAATAGATTGTACCTTTGTTGATCAGGATTTGCCGGAAGAAGAGTTGGAGAAATATTTTAGACCAAATACAAAGGCAGTTTTTGGTGAGACAATAACAAATCCAACACTATCCATTTTAGACTTTGAAAAATTTGTGAGATTAGCTCATTCCCATGGTGTTCCCTTAATTGTAGATAATACATTTGCTACGCCAATCAATTGCAGACCTTTTGAGTGGGGAGTGGATATTGTAACACACTCTACAACCAAGTATATGGATGGTCATGCAGTTGGTGTTGGAGGTTGCATAGTAGATAGCGGTAATTTTGACTGGATGGCAAATGCTGAAAAATTTCCAGGGCTTACTACTCCAGATGATTCCTATCATGGTTTAATCTATGCAGAAAGATTTGGAAAAGGTGCATATATTACTAAAGCAACTGCTCAATTGATGCGTGATCTTGGAGCTATTCAGTCTCCTCAAAATGCATTTTATCTGAATATAGGATTAGAATCACTTCATCTTAGAATGAAGAGACATTGTGACAATGCTTTAGCAGTAGCTCAATTTTTAGAAAACCATGAGAAAGTTGCATGGGTTAATTATCCAGGTTTAGAAAGCAATAAATATCATATATTAGCAAACAAATATTTGCCTGATGGATCCTGTGGGGTATTGTCATTTGGCATAAAAGGTGGACGAGACATATCCATTAAATTTATGGATAAGTTACAATTAGCATCCATAGTAACCCATGTAGCAGATAGTAAGACATGCCTTTTACATCCTGCAAGCCATACTCACAGACAGCTTACGGATGAGCAACTAAAAGAGGCAGGAATAGCACCTGATTTAATACGATTTTCAGTAGGTGTAGAAAATATAGAGGATATTGTAGCAGATTTACAACAAGCTTTTGAACAGATATAACGAGGTAAATTGTCTCCCACTACTAAACGAGGTAGAGGGCTGACGGTGCCAGGCTCATGGGTCAACAAAGCTCCTCTTTGATGTTGGCTATTCAGATGTATTTATGGAACACAGAGGGACGGTTCTTCTGTGTTCCTCTGTGTTATTAGATATATTTATGCATTTGCTTGACCAATTATATAATCTTATACTCCTTAATTTTCTAACTAAAAATGTTATACTAGAATAGTATTTTTAATTACTATTTCATTATGGCCTCAGAGATAATACTATTAATCCAAACAGGAGTAATTGGTATGATAAATTTTCACAAGGAAGATAAACTTTACTTTTATCCCTAGCATACCCCTGACCTGAATCCATTTAAGGTTACCAGTGAACTTTAGCTCTTACTTAGCTATTTCTACATCTTCACACCTCCATAATAAATAACACCTATTACATTATATTGGTATTCTGACTAATAGGTATATTCTCTTATTCTTTATTAAGAAAATACTCATATATTCATAATGAGGTGATATATATGGACTTTCAAGATTATAAAAAAATAGCTGTAATTTTACCAAATGAGGTTTTAGCAAAACTGCAAAACTTAGCCAATAAAGAGAAACATACTGTATCTCAGCAAATAGTCATAATTATTATGAACTATCTTAGAGACTACGATAAAATGTTAGAGATAGTTAATGAAGATGATTTTGGAGTCATTACCGAAGAAAAATTGCGAAGCTTCTTAAAGAAAAAAGAAAATCAGATTAATTATAAATATGGTGATATTGAGCATTTTTCATTTGAAGACTTATTTAAATTTTGGATTGATAACTTCTCCTCGAAAAGCAACATTTAAAGCTTTTTTGCCCTTTACTGTTAAATTGCTGGTAGTAACTTAAATATTTAAAAAATAAGACAACTTGAACCTGCTAATTGCAGGTTCTTTTACTTCCACTTAAATTGTGTTATATTTAAGTAGTTAGAATATTTTAGATTACTTGGGGCGATAATGTATGAGCAAAATAAATGAAGTTAAAGATTTACTTAAACAGTCAAATATACAAAGTATAAGGACGGTGATTTAAAATAGAAAATCGAACTATGCAAAGTGAAAACATTTTAAGAAATGCATATAAATTGTTTAAAGAAAAAGGATATAAGAAAACAACTACAAGAGAGATTTCCGAGGCTTCAGATATCAACAAAGGACTTTTACATTACTATTATAATAAGAAGGAAGACATAATCTTTGAAATGTATAGTGCTTTTCTAAATAGTATTAATGACTTTATAGATAGTAAGAATGTATGTAAAGGTGATGCCTTCCTTTATTACGCTACTTTTAACATTATATTTTTTCGCACAGTCACTTCTAGAGAATATTTTATAAAGATATTGAACGAGATTGTAGAATATAGGGATTTAACTAGGTTAAAAATAGAAAAATCCACAGAGATGCTTTATGGATTTTTAAAGGATTTAGAAGCTGATATGATGGAATATCATTTGCTTTTAGCAATTACTGTGGCAGTTGGGGCTGAGGCAGAACTTTTATTGAGCGTAAATGATGGTAGAATTAAAATGACCTATGATAAGGTAGCTACAACTATAAATAAATTATTATTAATTATATTAAAAATAAGTGAAAAAGAAATTGTTAAGATTAATAATGAAGCATTAAAAATAGCTGATAACATTGATATTGAAGAAATCTTCCATCATATAAGAGCTTCTAATAAATGGTTAGAAGATTAAGTATTAAGACACTGGAAAGGTGTCTTTTTTATTATTCGAAAGTATCAATAGCAGATTTCAGAAATCTCTTTTCATTATAGTTAGTATGTTTGCTAACCTTACTTTCTCGGCGGTATATGCACTTTTAGGCATCAAGAAATTAATAACTATAGGAATGATTTTGTCTTCACTTGCTTTTTTTGTATATTATCAAGCAACAAGTCTAATAATGTTTTACATTGGAGCTTTTATATTTGGTATTGGATTTACTTACACTAATATGCTGACCTTTACCTTGCTTATCAATAGCTGGTTTACTGAAAAAAAGGGAACAATATTTGGCTTAATATCTGCTGGAACTGGTTTTGGTGGTTCTGTTATGAGTCCAATAATGGGATATATAATTACTAGCTATGGATTCAAAGAGTCATATCTATTAACATCTATAATCTTATTTGTTTTAATCATCCCAATAGTAGTAGTGACAAAGTTAAATCCAGAATCAGAACTAAGAGATATTAGACCAGGAGGAATTGATTTTAATAAAAAGCCATTAAAACTACTTTTAAAAGAAAAAAGTATATTCTTATGTCTGGGAATAATATTCATTGGAGGGCTTGTAATGGCTCCATGGATTCATATTATTCCTTCCCATTTAGTAGATAGAGGATTTGATGAATTATTTGCTTCACAAATATTAGGCGTAATTTTATTTATCATGGGATTGTCAAAGATAATAATCGGTGCAATTCATGATAAAGCCGGTATAAAGGTTTCTTTAGGAATCTGTTTAACTTTTTTTGCTATAAGTATGCCCTTGCTCCTTATTGTAAGTAACAAAATTATGGCATGGGTCTTTGCAATATTTTTTGGCCCTTCCTTAAGTCTTCTTTCAGTGATGATTCCCTTGTTTATTTCCGCAATGGCAGGTGAGGAATACTTAGGTGATATAATGGGTATAGCTCAGGCCTTGATTGTAGGTGGTGTAGCCCTGGGTACACCTTTAATCAATTTCATATATGACCTATTAGGAACAAATAATCTTTCATTAATTATAGCAACTATACTTGGGATACTTAATATTTTATTAACCATATATGCGTTTAAGAGTGGAAACTCAAGCCCAAGACTAATAGAAGGGGGGGAGATTTTATGATAGTTAAACTTAAATATATCGGTTTAGTTACAGAGAAATTACCAACAAGTCTAAGCCTAGATGAAGGCACAGACTTGGCTGGACTTATACAAGTAATGAAGGATGAATATGGTGAACATAGAATTGATACAATAGTAAAGAAATCAACCTTTCTAGTTGGCAAGTCAAAGCTAGATGATAAATCACTTCTAATGGACGGAGATGAAGTTATGATTTTATCCGTATTAGGTGGTGGATAAGCCGAAGTAACTTATTGCCATGGCTAGCAGAAAGGTACCCGTGTCAGGCACTAACTTATTTTCTTATAATCTTGAAAGTCCACATATATCACCTCGTTATAAATATATGAGTGTTTTCTTAATAAAGAATAAGAGAATACACCTATTAGTCAGCATGCCAATATAATGTAATAGGTGTTATTTATTACGGAGGTGTGAAAATGACTAGTTACCAAAATGTTTTTCCTCATGAACCTGATACACCAGAGATAAAGGTAGATCCATCCGATCCTACTACTATCCCCAAATTCGTGGATTCATTGCCAATACCAAAAGTAGTAAGACCAGCAGATGAATGCTCTGATTCTTATGAACAGGAACCATTCTATAAAATTCAAATGAGGAAGTCACAACACAGATTTCATAAGTACTTTCCCTTAACAACTATTTTTGGATATAATGGAACCTACCCTGGCCCAACTATAGAGGTTCCTAAGGATGTCCATGTTAGAATTAAATGGGAAAATAAATTGCCGGATAAACATATTCTTCCTATAGACCATACTCTTCATGGGACCGTTGATACCCCTGATGTAAGAACGGTGGTTCATCTTCATGGGGCTAAAGTAGCAGCTCATAGTGATGGATATCCAGAAGCATGGTATTCAAGAAACAACAAATGTGTTGGACAGAAATTCACACGAGAAGTTTATGAATATACTAACCATCAGCCAGGCGCTACATTATGGTATCATGACCATGCTATAGGAATTACAAGATTAAATGTATATGCAGGGTTGGTTGGATTCTATCTTATAAGAGATTTTTTAGAAGAGAGACTCAATCTTCCAAAGGATGAATACGAAATACCTATTCTTATTCAAGATAAATCCTTTAATAAGGACGGTTCATTATTCTATCCGGATAATGCAACCCCGCCGGTGGATTACCCTGATCCATGTACACCTTCTTTTTTCTTTGGAAATACCATAGTTGTAAATGGAAAAATCTGGCCATACTTAAGAGTAGAACCTCGTAAATACAGGTTTAGAATATTAAATGGTTCAAATAATCGTGCATATAATTTGAAATTAAGTAACAGCGGGATATTTCATCAGATTGGTACTGAATTAGGATTATTAGAGCATCCTGTAGATATTAGTTCTTTTATTCTAGAACCAGCCGAAAGAATAGATCTAGTTATTGATTTTTCAAAATATGAAGGAGAAGAGATAGTACTATTAAATGATGGAGGTGCCCCTCCTAGTCCTGGAACTGATCTTGTATTAAAATTCAAGGTAGACAAAAAACTAAAATGTCCGGATAAAAGTACTATACCTAACAATCTAAGACCTACTCATAAAATTAATCCTGCATTAGCTGCAAAGGAGAGAACTTTAGAACTAGGTGAGACTACAGATCATTATGGCAGAGTTATGCATTTGTTAAACAATAAGATGTGGAGTGATCCAGCTACTGAAAAGCCAAAATTAGATACAATCGAAATATGGCATATTGTAAATACTTTTAATTTTCCACATCCTATTCATGTTCACTTGGTACACTTTGAGATATTAGGAAGAAAAGCATATACTGATGCTGATTTTGATGAAGATGGAAACTATAAATTTGACCTAGAAAGCTTAACTCCACCGCTTAAATATGAAAGGGGACCTAAAGATGTAGTTAGGACAGATCCAGGTCAGGTAACATCAATTGTCATGCACTTTAAAGACCACTGTGGGGAGTATGTATGGCATTGTCATATTCTTGAACATGAAGACAATGATATGATGAGACCGCTTATTATAGAAGAATAAATCTATTAAACTTAAAATCTATATATTTAAATATATGGGACAATTAAGTACCATTATTAAGCCATCTAAAGGTAGTGTAAATTAGATGGCTTTTAACGGTTACTAAAGGGGATTAAAAAAGCTGACTCTTATGGTGTACCTTCAACACATTTTAACTATGCAATAATAAAGGGAAAAATTAAAATTCAAAATATAACTCCTATAGAATCAAGGGTACCGGTGCCTGTTGATTAACTTAATTTAATAATGATTCCGCAGAACAGCTTCAATTAGAGTTAGCTGAGCATATCTACTGGTACAATAATATTAGAATTCATGAGTCCTTAGATTATATGACACCAGGTAATCATCCACCCATACTTTCTTAAAGCAGTGAACATACGGTTAGTCTTTAAGTAATAACTCTTCATTTATACCTCCCATTATGTATTGTATCTCCCAATACCCCCAAGGGGTATAATAGACTTGGTCAGGTTGTTTATTATGGGCTTATAGTATCAATTGGGGTGAAAACATATGCAGCTCATATAATAGCAGGAAATATTGAGAGTTTTACTTACATGCCCGGATATGGTTTAACTACTGCAGCATCGATTTTAGTAGGAAACAGCATTGGATTAGGCAATAGGAAAGAAGCATATGAATATGGAGTGCTTTCTGCAAAAATTGGGGCAGCTATTATGGCAATTGGTGGTATAGTTTTATTTATTGGCTCACCTTGGTTCGCAACTTGGTTTACAGATGATTCTGAGGCTATAAAGAAAATAATTACTGCACTTCGAATTGATACTTTTGCACAAATACCTTTGGCTGTAAGTCTCATCTTTGCTGGAGCATTGCAAGGGTTGGGTGATACAAAAACTCCACTTTACAGCACAGCTATAGGTATGTGGGGTATAAGGGTTATAGGTGTTTATTTATTGGGTATTAGATTAAATATGGATATAGCAGGGATTTGGCTAGCTATACTTATAGATCTAACTATACGTGCAGTTTTTCTAACATATAAATTTAGATCAAAGACTTTAAGGCTGAAGATGCACACCTAAGTTAATAAGTTTTATAAAGGACAAGTGGTAGAATTGGAACTATAGATGATGAGACAGCAGATCATATGGCAAGGGAAAATTATATTCATTATCTTACTATAATGAAATAATCAAAATAATTTATTTCATTATAGTAAGATAATGGTACATTAGTTTTGGATGAGTTTATTTCTTATCTCAGTATCATCAAAGTATGGAAGGATGAACTTTGTGAATAGACGACTAAAAATAGGACTTATATCAATCTTATTTACTATATTGGTATTTACTGGAGGCTTCTTATATTATGCTTCTGATTATTATCCAGCTGATGATTTGGCAATGGAAGTTCTGAAAGGCCAAGATACAATTAGATTTCAAGAAGATTACATAGTATTAACACCCACAATTCCTAGTGATACGGGCTTAATCTTTTATCCAGGAGCCAAAGTAGAATATTATTCTTACTTGCCAATTTTGGAAAAAATTAAGGACGGTACAGGAATTAGTTGTATTCTTGTAAAAATGCCCTTTAATATGGCTATTTTCGATGTAGATAGGGCTGATGAAATTATGGATGAGTTCCCTGATATCAAAAAATGGTATATAGGGGGACATTCCATGGGTGGTGCAATGGCTAGTAACTATGCTGCAAAGAATCAAGACAAACTAGAAGGGCTAATCTTACTGGCATCATATATATATGGTGACTATCCAGATAATAAGACATTAACGATTTATGGTACACTAAACACAAGTGTTTGGGAGAAAATTGATTATGAGAAAAACATTATAGCTATACAAGGTGGAAACCATGCACAGTTTGGTAATTATGGTAAACAAAAAGGGGATGCCGAGGCCACAATCTCAAGAGAGGAACAACAAGATATCACTGTAGAAGCTATCAATAGATATTTACAAAGTAATCAGTGAGGGTGAGTGAATTCTTAAAGAGAATGGTCATCTGAATGAAAAAGAAGATCATAGTGCTATTGTTTAACAAAACTGAAAGGATGGTATAGATATGTTTGATTCTAAAAAATATGCTTTTAAAATAGAAGTGACTACAAGGGCTGTATTTAAATGTGAAAGATATGGTATAGGTATATTACTCGAACCGGACTATTTAGAAAGGAACCCCTTTATCCCAATAATGGCTGTATTAGGAAATTTCTATAATAAGGTGGGTATTGGCTATAGAGAAAAAATAGATGAGTTCATTGAAGCATATCATTTGGAAATGGGTAAGAGTATTATCCAAATTGGCGAAGAAAAAATAATAAAGATAATTGATGACTTTAATGATATTGTAAAGACTGTATAGAGCTTGGTGGCATTCTCCCACCACTTTAGGTACCGGTGCCTGCTGATGAACTTCTTACCAAGGAATACAATAGTAGAGAATGGAGAGTGATTATGAATATTAATTTTCAAATAGAGGAAGCTGTAAAGAAAAGGTATAGTGTAAGAAATTATAGTAATGAAAATGTGGAAGAAGACAAAAGACTTGCTTTGAGGAATTTCATAAATACTATTAGCAATCCCTTTGGGAAGAAAGTAAATTTCTATTTTCTAGATAAGGGTGATATTAATGATGAGAAAGTACTAGGTACTTATGGAGTGATAAAAGGGGCTGAGCAATATATCGGAGCAACTATTGATCTGGAACCTATGTCGTTGGAGGCACTTGGCTATGAACTTGAAGTTGTAATTCTCTATTTAGCAGATTTAGGGCTTGGAACTTGTTGGTTAGGTGGAACCTTTAATAAAAAAGGATTTGCAAAAGCTTTAAATATAAGTGAAAATCAAGTTTTTCCTATTATAACTCCCTATGGTTATGCTGCGACAAAAAAGCATATAAAAGAAATTGCTATGAGAAAGCTAATCAAGGCTGATCATAGAAAAGAGTGGAATCAATTATTCTTTAAAAATAATTTTAACGAGCCATTAAGAAAAGAAGAGGCAGGATATTTAGTGTTTCCATTGGAGATGGTTCGCTTAGGTCCATCAGCATCAAACAAGCAACCTTGGAGAGTTATAATAATAGATAATGTATGCCATTTCTACGAGGATAAGGAGCCTGGCTATAGTAATATTTTCTCTTATGATATTCAAAGAATCGATATGGGAATTGCAGCAGCTCATTTTGACCTTGCAGTAAAAGAGAAAGGCATTGTGGGACGTTTTGATAATACCATTGAACCAAAGTTAAATCTACCTGAAAATTACTTCTACTCATTTTCATGGATTAACTTACAATGATTATACGGCAACACGGGAGCCCTTGTGCAGTGTAATCACGAGTAAATCCAAATTTATCACTATTTCTTATCCATATATTCAAGAAAGATTTACAAAGGGAAAGCTAAACATTAGCGGTTGGCATTATATCATTGAGACAGGTGAAGTGTATATTTATGATAAAACCACCGGTGAATTTAGGCTTGGGAATTAAGAACAAATAAGGCTTAAACCAATAAGAGGGGTTTAAGCCTTATTTATCAATGGTGGTTACCCGTTTCATAGCACCATGTCGCAATCTCTGCAACTAAGTCTAACGCAAGAGGCTTATTCAATGGCAATTGTAAGGCACCTTTACTAGTTTTATAGTCCACTAATCTATCAGCAAAATGGACTATAGCTTTATCTCCTGGGTATATCCCAATGTGTTTCTTAAAGGCTGCAAAATGGATTATATTATGCTTCTTCCAATAAGTTGGCATAGTCCAAGAAATACGTTCTTCTGCATCTGGAAGCACGGACCTTATTGTATCACGAACCTGATTTAATAAGCCCTGTACACTTTCAGGTTGAGTAGCTATATATGCATCAATAGATTTTTCAGGTTCACCGCAATAATGGTCCTGATTTTGATTTTTAAATTCTCTATCACATTTTGGACATTTCCACATAAGACTTCTCCTTTAAATATTAATTTTTAGCCATTCTTTCTTCCCAAATCATCCTTAATATTTCTAATTCCTCTGTATAATCCTCTTTTACTCCATCTTTATCATATTCTAGTTTCTCTAATATTTCAATTATAAATTCTGCTTCCCCTAGTTGGTTCCAAAGGGTTTGAAGCTCCTCATTTATATGACTGCCTAATTCCAATGTAAATTTAGTACGATTTATTGCAGCCCTTAAATTCTTAGTGCTTTCTATAAAGTATTTACCAGACTTGGATTTAATAATATATACCCCCATATCCGGTTTCATATTCTTGTACTTTTCTTTAAGTTCTTTTCTATTATCCATAATAACTCCTTTGTATTACTTATTTTAACCAATATTCTTTACAATCATTAGTTCTATCCATAAACCCATAATCAACTAGATAGCGTCTTAATACTACATAGTCATCAAATATCTTCATTAATATTTGATTTATCTCTTTTTCATTATACTTCCTTCCCAGCTCAAACTGGTCTGCTATTTTAGTCAATATAACGATTTTCTTCTTTTCCTTTCTAGGAAATGTTTTTAGTCTTAAGGGCTCTAAGCTATGGAATACAGAAGAAAGTATTTGGTCTTTTTCTTTTTCAGTTATAACATAACGATCATCAACCATAGTTGCATTACTATGAACTGGTACGATCATTTCATCCTTTGAAGACTTTTTCTCCATTACTTGTTCATAGATTGCTAAATACATCTTTGCCTGTTTTGCTTTTTCACGAAACATAAACCTTTGATTTCTCACAGTAGATGGAGAAATTTCAAGTATCTTCGCGATTTCCTTATCTCCAGTATCCAAATACATCAATGATAATAATTCTTTCTGGTTATCAGTAAGTGTATTGTATTTAGATTCAGAGTAAAGTAGATCTTTTAAGTAGTCCCCATGGTCTAAATCTATATGGTGCTCAATTGCAGGGCAAGCTTCGAAGAATCTATCTTCTATGGGATAGATCTCACCAACCTCAAATACCTTTTTGCAAGAATTGCAAATATAAGAATTGTTATCTGAATCAAATCTATAACCCTGCTTAAGCTCCTCTATAGTAAGTTTATCAATATCCAAACAATTCACCTCTTTAGTTTGTTTTAATTACAAACATATTGTATATTTGTTTATTTAAATTGTCAACGCTTTTACTTAAATAGACCGCCTTTAGCAGTTTTAGGGCAAGGTGTTTTTTACATTATTTTGGGAGATTATCAGATTGATAGGCTCCCATTTTCTCATTCTTCATACATTATTATTTTTACTTACCTGATTCAATGGTGTGAAGTAATTGCTACGCAATTACGTCTTTATCGAATATTGATAGTTATTATGTCATAGGGTATCTTAAAGACAGTAAAAGTGAGCTGCATAGAGATGATAGACATGCTTAGAGTATAAGCAATTGCACCACATTGCTAGCATTGTGATTATATTTTTGTAGTGTTTTATCAATATAAAGAAGGATTTTGCATGCTTGGTGTAGAATACATAAATTAGAGCATAAATTTTCTACCTTGGTATAAATTTGTAGAATATCCACATATTACTATACAATAAACATGATGAAATTCATAATTATCAAAGTAGCCAATTTAGCCGGGATATGTTAAAATATAAAGTAATAGTAACTTTGGAGAAAGTGTAGCCAATACTTACAATAATGGTAATGGGAACTAAATATAGAGATATAGTCTTGTGGTAATAGAAAAATAAGAAAATAATGATAAAGGTTTAATTGATGTAAATAACTTCTAGATTCTGAACCTATTATATAATAGGTTTGAAATAAATTGAGGAAGGTGCATTCAAAACTTGATATATTAAGTTTCAAAGATGCTTTCCTTATACTGTTTCAATATAATTTTAAAGGAGGTATACTATGTCAAGCAACGATTATGCAAGTCAAGGTTTCTTAGAAAAAAGGTTTAAGCTCAAGGAACACAACACAGATGTAAAAACAGAAGTACTTGCCGGATTTACCACATTTATGACTATGGCTTATATCTTAGCTGTAAATCCAGGTATGCTAGCAGAAACGGGCATGGATCAAGGTGGGGTATTTGCTGCTACAGCAATAGCATCAGCAGTAGCATGTTTAGCAATGGCATTAATGGCAAATTTACCATTTGCTTTAGCACCTGGTATGGGACTTAATGCATTCTTTACTTACTCAGTTGTATTTGGTATGGGACACACATGGCAATTTGCGTTAACAGCAGTTTTTCTTGAAGGTATTTTATTTCTTGTACTATCTTTCTTTAATGTAAGAGAAGCAATATTTGACTCGATTCCTATGAATTTAAAGAAGGCAGTTTCTGTAGGTATCGGATTGTTTATTGCCCTTATTGGATTCACTAGCTCGGGTATTGTAGTTGCTGAAGGTGGAACAATTGTAAGTCTTGGAAACTTAACTGAACCAGCTCCACTATTGGCTATAATAGGATTAATTATAATGGGATTCTTATTGGCTAAGAATGTTAAAGGGGCATTATTCTTTGGAATTATAATTACTACTCTTATTGGACTTCCTATGGGTGTAAGCTACATGCCAAATGGTCAGTTCCTTGGAATATTCTCAGCACCTCCATCATTAAAAGAAGTAGCATTCCAATTTGAATTTGCAAATGTTTTTTCATTTGATATGTTAATAGTTATCTTCTCATTCTTATTTGTTGACATATTTGATACCATCGGAACATTGATTGGTGTATCATCTAAAGCAGGAATGCTTGATGAAAATGGTAAGTTACCTAAGGTTAAGCAAGCTCTACTAGCAGATGCTATTGGTACTACTGTAGGTGCTTGTCTTGGTACATCAACAGTTACAACTTTTGTTGAATCCGCATCAGGAGTATCTGAAGGTGGTAGAACTGGTTTAACAGCACTTACTTCTGGAGCATTATTCCTACTGGCATTAGTATTATCACCTCTATTTGGAATGATTCCGGGAGCTGCTACAGCACCAGCACTTATTTTAGTAGGACTATTTATGATGAGTCCAATTAAAGAAATTGACCTTGAAGATTTTACAGAAGCTATTCCAGCATTCTTAACTATAGTTATGATGCCATTTGCATATAGTATTGCAGAAGGAATAGTATTTGGTATGGTTTCATATGTAATACTAAAAGTTTTAACAGGAAAAACAAAAGATGTTTCAGTAATAATGTATATTTTGGCTATCCTATTTGTAATAAAAGAGATTCTAATTTAAACATGGGCCGCCTTCAACTACATGAAGGCGGCCTTGGTATATAATTGTGTAGAACAATGAACTTCTTACTTTAGGGTAAGAAGTTTTTTGGTAATTGAAGTAAGGAAGAAGCCAATAATATTTTACAAGAAACCAACTAATCTAACCACAGCAGATTTGGCGGAGCGAACCATTGATATGGAGAAGCCTATATGGTAGCCTCCTGAAGAAGGCAGTACCTTTATTAGTCATGCCTCCAGGTACTAAAACTGATATTTAAAGGAAGAGATGAATAAATGACAAAAACAAATTTTAAAGATTTTAAATTAAGTGAAGAATTATTAAAGGCAATTAGTTTGTTAAACTTTGCAAGTCCTACTAAGGTACAGGAACAGGCTATACCAAGTATTTTAGATAATGAGGATATAATTGTAAAGTCTCAAACTGGGGAACGTGTCATAATAGTGACAAGGTGCATAAATGCTTTTAAATTAAGGGTTTCAGAAACTTTAACTAAATATATTTCGTCATTGCTTAGAGTAATTAAGGTATAATTGTTGTGAGCAGTACATGAGAGGCAATGAATTAGATTTCAAGACAATTGAAAAAGAAATATATAAAATTGCTTGTGAAGTAGGTCGTGGGATTATAAAAAATATATTGGAAAATATCGACTTAAGAATACTCGCAAGCCGTGATACTAAAACATATCGAAGCAAAGGATTTAGAAAACCAGCATGTATACTTATTAGATCAATATTTAAAGAAGGAAACTATAGGTCATGTATCTAGTAATCTAGCTGAAAAGATGGTAGATAATGTATTATAGCAATCCCATAGAAAATCAGCAAGAAATATAGAAAGTATGTGCCAAAGTAGCCTATCACATACCGCCGTAAAGAATTAAATAAGATGTTTGACAAAGGTAAAGTAGATAAAGCAATGGAATATTTAACAAATCTTATGATTCAGTATGTAGAAGATGAAAAAGTGACAAAGAAATTACACAAGTTATATAATTATTTAGCCAATAATCGTGATGGATTAGTTCCATATAAATTAAACAGAAAATCGTATTGAACTTGTTTTAAGATAAGGTAATTTTTCAAAGGGATAATTATGCCTAATTTTAATAAAAATTGATAAAAAGAAAAGAAAAATCAATTATAAAATAACATGACTCAAAAGCTAGACCCCGTTGTCAAGTCCTGAGCATAGCGAAGTGCATTTTAGACTTGACAACTCTGGTAAATGGTACAATAAAGGATATTTTCTTAACTATGTTTTAAGATAATATCATTAGGGCTAACTCTAGAGATGCCTGATGCATTAATTAGTTTAAAGCCATATCTAGAGCTGAATGCGTCGCATGGGGACTGGTCATTCAGCTTTTTTTGTATATGAATTTACATGAGACATCACCAAAGTGATATCTTCTTGGGTATAATTATCCATGTTCTAAACTATGCTTGCTTCGAGCTGAGAAAGTCTATCATTTTCAGAACCTAGTATCAACATTGCCCTTCGGCGGCTCACTTTCGTCCAAATCTTCCCTCAGGCTTCACAAAACAAGTGCTAGATATGTAGTTTGCAAGGTTAAATGAGACCCCTGGATTTGCAAGACTAAATTAGACTCCGATTCAAAAAGGGGTCTAATTTAGTTTTGCAATTAACTACATTTACTTTACACAAACAAAATAATCCTACATCTTGACAATTTTTAGAATTTATCCTATAATAAATATAGGGTTAGCACTCAAGCCGATCGAGTGCTAACAACTAATAATTGAAAAAGGAGAGATGTATTATGGCAAAACTAGTACCGTTTAACATGAGAAATACCATTAGAAGAGCAGATGGATTTGAAGATTTCTATAATATGCTCGATGACTTTTTTAATGAGCCACTATCCACAGGTAGAAATTTGAAAAATGACACTTTTAAATTAGACATTGAAGAAAAGGGCAATGAATATGTAATAGAGGCAGAACTTCCAGGAGTTACTAAAGAAGAAATAAACTTGGAGTTAAATGATGGGCGTCTGACTATATCTATTGAAAGAGAAGAAAGTGAAGAAAGACAAGAAAAGAAATATCTTCATAGAGAAAGAAGATATTCATCAATGTCTCGTAGCATTTATCTAGGAGATGCAAAAGATGAAGATATCACTGCTAAATTAGAAGACGGAGTATTGTGCATAATAGTTCCTAAAAAAGAAGAAATAGACAAAACAAAAACAATTCCTATAGAATAATAAAGTTAGGCTCTGGGGAAATAGATGTATTAAAAAGTAGTCTGGTATAAGTGTACCAGACTACTTTTGTGCTCTAATTATTAAAGTTTGTTATTTACCTACAGTTGAACTTTAATATACTTTTTATAATGTATATAGGAAAGTGTTGTTAAATGATTATAGAATTGAGCGAGAAAGATACAATATTTAAGAAAGTTATTGACATATGCCCATAACCTCTGCTATACTTTCAATAAAGGACATATACCAATAACGAAAGGAGAATTATTATGTTTA
>CAZPZN010000036.1:0-16366 GCA_964590735.1 uncultured Tissierella sp. | reverse complement strand
AATCCTTTTTATCTATTTTTACCTCTTTACCATTTATAAAAGCACCAGATTTATCTATTTTCATATTAAAACCATTATTTTGAGCTTCTTGCTTAGATGCTCTACCACCTGCATCTAGTTCTAATTCTAAACCACCAATTAAAGGTAGATCTAGTTCAAACTCATCAAAAACAAGATTGACTACAACTTGAGTCTGTACATTTGTTACAGCTCCTGCTATAGTAGAACCTTCTATAGGCGAAAAATCAAATTCTTGTTCAGCTTCAACGACTGCTTTATTAATTTCGTTGTCTCTAGCCATTTATATCCATCCTTTCTTCGTATTTTAAATTAGTCTTTATTCTTTATTCTCTTTCTACTTCTTGAGACTCAGTTTTAAAGACTAATATTTTTTTACCATTTTCTAATACCTGTTTTTCCAATTTTAGTTCTTTACCATTTATAGTAAGACTTCCTTCTTTAATATCTAATTTAAAACTACCATCCTCACTTGCTATTGAAGGCACTGAATTTTCCAAATCCCCTAAAAGTGGAATTCCACCAAATAGAATTATATTATCAAATACAAGGTTTACTATAACTTGAACTTGATTGTTAGTAATATTGCCATTAATAGTACTACCTTCTATATCGCTGATTTCAAAGGTTTGTTCTGCCTTGTTCTTTACCTCATTGCCCTCCTCATCTGATTCATTCCAGCAATGTCTATTTTGTTGATAATCTATATTTGAATTTGTAATTCTCTCATACCAAGGATTTACTGAGTAATACTTCATATTAATCCTTCCTTTCATTAAATTGAACATCTTTTGTCAAAATATAGGTTTAACTTACACTTCATAATATTCAGCTTAATAGAAAGGTGTGAGGACAAATCAAAATACACCTTCAATAGAAGGTGTAGCATAAGCATTCATTCAAAAAAAGCAAGGTCCATGATGGATCACTCAATATTGTCTCATTTATAAGATCCACCACAGACCCTATTATAAGAACATTTTCAGCATTTAACTGATTATTGAATTTCCTTCACGAACCTTACAAATATATTATGTGATTTAATTCGAATATTATTCAAAATTTATCTATTAAATATTTTTCCCAGACCCTAGTTCAATATGTACACATTCATCATAATTATAAATCTTGCTGAAATATTCTACTACATAATTGGTTAATTCATTGAAGTCAGCTTTTTCACCTATGAGTTTTTCAATGGATACAACACCTTTATTTTGTATTCCACATGGAACGATTAAATCAAAGTGGGAAAGGTTGGTATTTACATTAAATGCAAATCCATGCATTGTTACTCCATGTTTTACTGATAAGCCAATAGCTGTTATCTTATTATCTTCAATCCATACTCCCTTATGTTCGTCTATTCTTCCTGCACCTATATTATATTTCTCATTTAACAAATCTATAAATACTTGCTCTAAATGGTGAACGAATTCCTTTACTCCCATGCCTAGGGATCTTAGGTCTACTATAGGATAACCTACTATTTGACCTTGACCATGATATGTAACATCTCCACCCCTTGTTGCCTTCACCAATTGGACCCCTAAGGACTCTAATTCTTCTTCAGATACCATAAGGTTGGTTGCGCCTTTATTTCTACCCATGGTAATTACTGCAGGATGCTCAACTATTATTAAAGTATCATCTATCTCTTTTTTCTGTCTCTTTTCTAATATATCAAACTGTATTTGAAGAGCTTCATTATATTCACACTTACCTAAATTTAATACATTTAACTTCATTAGCACTCACTCCTTAAAGAAATATCTTCACACATAAATAGTTTATCACCATATAAATCTAAAATCAAATATTGCACTAAAAAAACAAGTCCAATATTGGACTTGTTTTTTTGTTGGAAGGCACTACTATGAATTTACATTGGTTTCAATTAAATCTATATTTAATTTTATCTATTAAGCTGCTACTAAATACATTCCTAAATAGTATAATGCACCTATTGCCACTATATGAAGACCAACAACTGTACCCATTACCTTTGCATAATCGTTCTCTAATCTTGATGTCTTATCCAGGGATGAAGTTTCTTTTCTGTTTATTGATACTCTTGAAATATTTTCCATTAAAATTTCCCCCTTTTATAATTAATTTTTATTTCTTGGTTTTTGCTTTTTGATTTTTGATCTTATGAAATATTTTATGATTTCTTTTTGCCTTAACTTATATTTATAATATATATTATTGTTATATCTTTGTCAACCGAGGAAAACGCGTTCATTTCAACATCTTTTTGAGGAAATCGGTATCTTTTGAAATATTTTTATTTTCTCCATGTTTTTACTTTATCTTGGTAAAACGTTGAAACTTAGACCTCCAACCTCCAACCTCCAACATAGGTTGTTGCTTTCGATTGTTAATTATTTATCCATCATTTCATGCAATTGAATTGATATTTGAAACAATTTAACTAATGTAATTTTACTAGAGAAGACTTTGCAATACATATTCAAAGTCAAAACCCCTATAGGCATATAATATATGCCTTATAGGGGTTCTTATTAGTATAATTAATATCTTAAAATTTTGTCTTAATTAAAGTAATCTCCGGCTTTCTCTTCAAGAAATTTAACTTCTTCTGCTGTAGAGTTTCTACCTAAATCCTCATTCTGATAAGGATATCTCCCAAATTTCTCTAGAATAGCTCGATGGGCATTTTCAAAGTATAGAGTTGACTCATGTCCCAATTCTTCAAAATACTTTGCCGCCCAATCATGTAGCTCTAAGGATTCTGAATGCATGAAGGGTAATAGAATAAAGCGTTTTTCATCTATAGATAAGGTATTATATTCTGGATCTAAAACTACCTCTTGAGCTAATGCAATAGCCATTTTGTCCTGCGTATATGTTCTAATATCATTTCTGAAAAGATTTCTCGAAAATTGATCCAGAACTATAATCTCCGCTAATCTTCCTCTTATATTCTTTCTCCAATTAACTAATAATCCCTCAGCTCCAGCTTCCCAAGTAGTTAGAAACTCTTCCCTAATCTTATTATCGAATTCATCATTCTCGTCAAAATGAAGAAGAACATGGTCTGGCTTAAACCAGAAATCTAAAACATCTTGCCATGGTTTGATTTTCATATTATCTATCCTTTCTTAAATTTCTCTATTATATTTCTTATACCCAATAATATTTAATTAAATATTTATTAAGATATACATATAACGAGGTGAATTATCCCCCGCTTCTGCAAGCGGCCGGGTTCCATATTCTACAACAGCTAGGTGTCTTAATCACTCACCTCGTTGCAGCGGAAAGTAGAAACTGCAAGCAGTTTCATCAAAGCTTAAACAATTTCATGAAAGTTTTTATTGTTATGTAACGACAATTACGTTACAATATATTTAAGGAGTCGATAATAATGGAAAAATCAACAACTTTAAACTTAAGAATAAACCCTGATGTAAAGAAACGTGCTGAATTAGTCTTATCACAGCTAGGTATACCTATGTCAACAGCAATTGATATTTATTTAAAACAAATATCATTAACTGGTGGAATCCCATTCCCAGTCAAACTGCCAGAAATTCCACCATCAATAAATACTGACCAGATGACAGTAGATGAAATTCATGCAAAGTTACAGGAAGGTCTTGATGATTTAGAAGCGGGCAGAGTGCAGAACGCTGTAGAATCTTTCAAGAAATTCAGAGAGAAACATTAGTATGGAACAGTATACTGTGCAAATTACCGAAAAAGCACTATCAGATATGGAAGATATTTATAATTATATTGCAGACCAGCTTCAATCCCCTGAAACAGCTATGGGACAATATAATCGAATTGCTGATGCAATAGAAAAACTTAATATATTTCCAAAGCGTATGAAAATCATGGAATCAGATTTGGGATATTCTATGGGATTAAGACAACTTTTAATAGATAATTATTCTGCCTTTTATGTTATAAAAGGAGAACGAGTTATGGTAATCAGAGTATTGTATAGTGCTTCTGATATTAATGCTCGTTTACTGTAAGTGAAATAGAATATATAAGGCTGTAAGTGTTGAAATTTCCGATGTAATACTTACTTTAGGTTCAGATATATTACTAATACTTGTAGATCCATCTTCATTAACAACTAAGCTAATCGAACTATTATCTTGAATCGATAAATTACCATTTACATCTTCTTCTATATATAATTTTATTATCTTACCATCAGAGAAGTCTCCAACAAAGCTCTGATTTAATAGGATTTTATCATCCTTATCCAATAATTTAACTGAGTAATCTAAACTTTGTATATCTAACATTTCAAAACCAAAACGACAGTTTTTATCCATGTCTGTATTGTCTGCATTCATTGCTCCAGTAGAATTAGCTTTTGTATCTACTTCTATCCTTCTAATTGGCGCCTTGCTATTATTGGTAATATATAGATTTGCTTGCCTTAGTTTTAAAGCTAAATTTAAGTTGATTTGCTTGAAATTACTAACCTTCCATGTTCCCTCAACCTTTACCATGTCAATAGTACCAGTTAAGTCAACTACTTTTTTTGTACCATCTTTAAATTTAACTAAAGCCTCCACGTCAAAATTATAGGTTATTGTACCATTATCAGATATCTTTTCTTCATTAATATTAATTTTCTTTGGTTCTAGTCTAGATCCATACTCCCTAGCAGCCATTTCTCCAGCAAGCAAAACTCTATTAGCAGATGCCCGATTGAGAGCTTCCTCGGTCATTAAGCCACCATACTTAGAATTTACTGCTTCTTCTACGCCCTTTACTTCTACTATTCCATGTCCATTCTCATCAATTTCACTCATGGGTTCTGGGGAAAAAATAGGGTTTAAAGATTCGTCAAAGAACATATCTGCAATATCTGTATTTTCTATTGTATAATATGTCATAAGAAATTCTTCAGTTTTCTTTTCAGATTCATTTACAATTGGATTTGTAATAAGTCCTGTTGCTAAACCTATAATCACAATTATTCCAACTACAATACCCCAAAAGCCAGGTTTCTTGTAATTAAGCACCTTCGTCATTTTGTAGCCCCCTCTACTATATACTAATTTCTTAAGGTTGCCTTAATCATATTCTTATTAAGTAAAATTCCCAAGGCTTCTATAATAGATCTTGTTACTATATCAGCTCTAGCTAAGAGCTTTCCTGACACGCCTTCTCCTTCAATAATAGCTATAGATAATACTGCTTCTTCAAACATAGGTATATCATTAAAGCCATTACCTAAGCAGACAGTACTATTGCCAGCTAAGTTCCTCACAATTTCCTTTTTTGACTCTCCAGCATTTTCAGTGGGAAATGTCAGCACCTTAGCCCTAATGTCCTTACATTCCTCTACAACCGTACCATAAGTATCAGCTGTAAGTATGTAGATATCAGCATCTACTGCTAATCTATTTATTAATTCTTCAACACCATCAATCAGTTTTCCATTTACAGCAATGGTACCATTATAGTCGAATACAATGTTTTTGACTTCGATATTTTCTCTACCTGGTATTTCATATGTAATCAAATTAATCAACTCCATGTAAGTAATATATACCCTCTACTATAAATTGAATGCACAATTTCTTCTATTATCAATATACTATTTAATGACTCTTAAAACATAAAAATCAACACGCATTCAAAAGACTCAACCCTGTTACAGAGTTGAGTCTTTATTCCCACAATTACGCATCTGCTAAAGCTTCTTTAGATTCAGGCTCTTTTACCTCATTAATTTCCTTTGCATTCGTGTATCTATTAATAATATCCACTATATCCAATCCAGTCATATCCTTGATGGATTGAAATCCGTTTCCAGTTATATCAGTAACAGCCTTGGAAAGCTTTGAGGCTCCCTCTCTTCCACCATTGTCAATAATAGTGATCTTATCTACCTGTTGCATTGGTTTCGATACTTCTGCCATTATCTCTGGAAGTCTAGCTACTACTAATTCAACTATTGCTGCTTCTCCATACTTAGCCATAGCTTCGGCTAATTTATCTTTTGCCATTGCTTCAGCAAGACCCTTTGCTTTTATGGACTCAGCCTCAGCAAGTCCCCTGGCTTTTATTGCTTCAGCTTCTGCCTGAGCTTCAATTCTTTTAGCTTCTGCAGATGCTATAGCCTTGATCTTAATGGCTTCTGCCTCGGATTCTGCTAGCTTAATTGCAGCTATCTTATCTGCCTCTGCTTTTACCTCGGCCTCATATTTTTTTGCATCGGCTGGTTTCCTAACTTTTGCTACTAGATCTTCTTCTACTACTATAGCATTCTTTTTAGCTAGTGCTGCCTGCTGCTCAGCTACCAAGGATTCATTTTCTATTTCCTTAAGCCTATAGGCAACGTCTGCATCTGCCTTGGATCTATCCTGCTCAGCTCTATAAGACTCTACCTTTATGGTCTTATCTCTCTCTGCCTCTGCAATGGCAGTATCAGCTTCAAGCTTTGCCTTTTGACCTATTCTAATTGCATCAGCAGTTTTAATTTCTGTATCCCTTCTTCTCTCTGCAGTTGCAATATCAGCATCTGCTTGAGCCGAAGCTATTTGAGGGATAGCTCTGTTTTCCAAATAGCCACCTTGGGTTGCTATTTTAAGTATTGTATATGATACTAACTGCAATCCCATAGATTCAAGCTCTAATCTGATATCCTGCTCTATCTGGTGCTCAAAGGAAGCTCTATCTTCGTTAATCTGCTCAACTGTAAGCATTGATACGATACCTCTTAGCTTACCTTCAAGTATCTGCTCTACCATTTTGCTTATAACGGTTACAGTGCTATCAACCTGACCACCTACACAAAACTGCTCCACGGCCTTTAGAATACTTTCTTCTTCATTTCTTACCTTTACGATTGCAGTACCAATTACATCTACGAAGATTCCCTGCTTTGACGGAGCTTCACTTACATCCGTAGTCATAGAGATATTCTCTAATGAAATAGTACATTGTGTCTCTAATATCGGTATTAATATGCCACCCTTGCCAGTAAGCACTCTTTTCTTAAGTCCTGTAATTACCATTGCCTTATCTGCTGGTACTCTTCTCCACATAATTAAAATAAGTACAAGGAGTACGACTAATACAAGGCCTACAATGATTAATTCCAATCCATCATCCCCTTTTAATTTTATGTAAAACTAAACTTCATAATATTTTGGCTAAGCCAACTTTGTGAAAAGCTTTACAAGACTATTATACTATTGAAATCTGAGGATTACCACATTGTATCTTGAAGTATTTTCAGATAATTGCACCACTAACAAAAAAGGTGATTCTTTCTTAAAGAAACCACCTTAATATATCACTTTACAAATTCAGCATAAATTGACCTAATAGCATTGGCATAATCCTCTTCATCTACTCCAATGATTACATTCATCTCGCTTGAACCTAGATCCATCATACTTACGTTGATATCCGACTTATATATAGCCGAGAATAGCCTCATTGCTGTTCCCTTTGTATTTATCAGGCTTTTTCCTACTATTGCAATCATTGCAAGCCCATGGTCAAATCTTACGTTATCAGCCTTCACAGCCCTATAGATATCCGTGCTGATACTATCCAATTTATCCATAATAGCTGCAGTGCTTACTATTACCGACATAGTGTCTATGGCTGTGGGTAGGTGTTCAAATGGAACGCCGTATCTTTCAAGTATCTCTAGAACCCTTCTTCCAAAACCAAGCTCTTGGTTCATCATATCCTTTTCCACGGTGATGCTGGAGAAACCTTGTCTTCCGGCAACTCCTGTAATCATTCTACCGTTCTCAGCCTTTTCCGTAGATGGAACTATTAGAGTACCCTTATCTTCTGGTGCATTAGTATTCTTAATATTAATAGGAATACCCGATTCCCTTACGGGAAAAATTGCATCTTCGTGCATTACTGTGGCCCCCATATAGGACAGCTCCCTTAACTCCTTATATGAGATAATATCAATTACTTTAGGCTTCTCTACTATTCTGGGATCAGCCATTAGCATACCAGATACGTCAGTCCAATTTTCATAAAGGCTTGCACCTATG
Organism: uncultured Tissierella sp.; assembly: GCA_964590735.1. Classification (GTDB taxonomy): domain Bacteria; phylum Bacillota; class Clostridia; order Tissierellales; family Tissierellaceae; genus Tissierella_B. Next base: position 8,324 of record CAZPZN010000036.1, on the reverse strand, counting down.
GCACGGGCTACAATAGACCCTGTAATATCCGACCCTCCCCTTGAGAAAGTCTTAATAGTTCCATTAGGCATTGACCCATAGAATCCAGGGATTACAGCATAGTCACGATTCTTAAGAATACTTGATAATACCTTGTTTGTAGTATGAGCATCAAAGCTACCATCCTCATGAAAGAAAATCACCTTTTCTGCATCTATAAAATCATAATTCAAGTATTTGGCTAAAATCATTGAGTTTAAATATTCGCCTCGACTGGTTATATAGTCACTACCTACATTATGTAGGATAGAGTTCTTTATGTTTTCAAATTCTTCTTCAAGAGAAAAATCTATATTTAAATCTTCAATAATTCCATTAAATCTATCCTCAATTCCTTGAAAGGCTTCATCTATATTCTTATTATCCTTTGCTAAATTGTAGCAAGCATAGAGCATGTCCGTAACCTTTACATCATCAAGAAATCTCTTTCCTGGTGCAGAAGCCACTATATATCTTCTCTCAGGCTCGCTTTTTATAATTTGGGCAACCTTTTTAAACTGATTTCCATCAGAAAGAGATGATCCACCAAATTTCAAAACCTTAACTTCCATTTAAATAACCCCTTTACCTAGTATTAAAGAACAAAAGGGTCGGTTCCTTTGTTCCTGATAACCAAAGGGGACGGTTGCCTTTTTGTCCAACGAGCTATGCGAGTTGCTGACAAAACGGACAGCGGAGTTGCTTTAGCAACGTAGGAGTGAACACAGTGAACGTTCCCTTTGGTTATTTCTACAACATATGAGCTCTTAATTCTTCTGGGCTAAGAGCTGAAAGGTCTCCAGGAGCAACATCGAATACGGTCTTGCAGCCTGTTATCCCTCTATTTCTCATTTTATATGCGGCTCTAGCATAGGCAAGAAGAACGCTGGATGTAAACTCAGGATTGGACTCCAGCTTTAAGCTGTATTCCATTACATGATTATGCTCTTCATTCCATCCGGTTTTTCCCGTTCTAATCACATTTCCTCCGTGTGGTATTCCACCATGGTCTCTATTTAACTCTTCTAGGGAAATGAAGTGAACTGAAGTCTCATAGTCTGCAAAGTATGCAGGCATATTCACTATCTCACTTTCAATCCTTTGTAAATCTGCACCTTCTTCAGCAACTACAAAGCATTCCCTCTTGTGCTTCTCTCCAGCTTCAAGAACTGGATTTTCTCCATTCCTTACAGCTTCTAAGGCTGCTTCTATTGGAATGGTATATTGCTTAGCATCCACTACCCCTTGGATTTTTCTTACTGCATTTGAATGGCCTTGACTTACTCCCTTGCCCCAAAAGGTATAATCATTACCCCGAGGCAAAAGGGCATTACCAAGAACTCTATTCAAGGAAAACATCCCAGGATCCCAGCCTACTGAAATAAGGGCAATATTTCCGTTATCTCTAGCAGCTCTATCTACCTTTTCAAAATGCTGAGGTATTGCGGAATGGTTGTCAAAGCTATCCACTACATTTAAGTATTTAGCCAATTGAGGAGTCATCTCAGGCAAATCCGTAGCACTTCCCGCACAAATTATCATTACATCTATTTGGTCCTTCATAGAGGCTGCATCAGAGAGATTATATACCTTAACACCTTCAGTCAATATTTTCACGTCTTCAGGATTTCTTCTTGAAAATACTCCCACAAGTTCCATATCAGGATTTTGTCTTATAGCACACTCTACCCCTCTTCCTAAGTTGCCATACCCTGCTATTCCTATCCTCATAGTCCACTTCCTTTCCCTTAACCAATCAAATCCCTCATAGTATACATGCCTGGTCCTTGCTTTATCAAAAATTCTGCTGCTGCAAGAGCACCTTCTGCAAAGAGGGCCCTAGAATGAGCCTCATGCTTTAATGTGATAGTTTGGCTATCAGTTCCTATGATTACCTCATGGTCTCCAACAACATTTCCTATACGTATAGCATGTATTCCAATTTCGTTCTTTTCTCTCTTTTTATGGCCACTACGACCTAAATTATATTCCAACTCATTTCTTACATCCTTGATTTCATCTGCCAAAAGAAGTGCAGTACCACTTGGAGCATCAAGTTTTCTATTATGATGCCTTTCAAGGATTTCTATATCTGCATCAGGCATCATGGCTACTGTTTTCCTAGCAAGCTCCACCAGGAGGGCAATCCCCAATGACATATTAGCTGCTGTAAATACAGGAATTTCAGTAGATGCATACATTATATGCTTAAGTTCTTCCACACTATGGCCTGTAGTTGCAACCACAAGAGGTAGTTTTCTTCTTACTGCATAGGCTGTAAGGTATTCAGCTGTCGCATGATTTGAAAAATCTATTATACAATCAACATCTTCATTAAAGTCATTAATATCCCTCCCAACAGCCCCAGCTAGGCTGGCATTTCTATAACCGCTTTCTATTACCTTGATGAGTTCCTGACCCATTCTTCCACTCTTTCCATGGACTAAAATCCTCATAAACACACACTCCTATACTAGTTCTACCTCATTACACTAGCTTAATACCCAATTCCCTCATATGCCCTAACATTTTCTCTTCATTTTGACTTTCCATTCTAGTAAGTGGAAGTCTTAAATAATTGTCACAGTATCCCATTGCAGCAACTGCAGCCTTTACAGGTATTGGATTAACTTCACAGAATAGTGAGTTTATAAATGGTAATAACTCTAATTGAAGCTTAGCACTTCCAGCCACATCTCCTGAGAACCATCTATCACATATTTCAACAGTTTCCTTAGGCATTACATTTGATACTACAGAGATTACTCCTATTCCTCCAAGGGACAATAATGGTACTATTTGATCGTCATTTCCTGAATATATATCTAATTTGTCTCCACAAAGATGGGCTATTTCTGCAACTTGTGATATATTTCCACTAGCTTCTTTAACAGCTACTATGTTTGGATGGTCTGCAAGTGCCTGGCAAGTACTTGGAGCTATATTGACTCCTGTTCTAGATGGCACATTATATAGAATAATTGGCTTTGTACTAACATCAGCATACTTTGTAAACATTTGAATAAGTCCATTTTGAGTTGCCTTGTTGTAATAAGGTGTTACAACCAACATAGCATCTGCCCCAACTTCACAAGCATACTCAGTTAATTCAATACCATATGCAGTGTCATTAGAACCTACACCAGCAATTACTGGTACTCTTTTATTTACTTTATCAACTACGAATTTAATTGCAGCTTTGTGTTCCTCATCAGTTAAAGTTGAAGATTCACCGGTAGTTCCACACACAACAATAGCATTAATTCCTTCTGCAATTTGCCATTCAACAAGTCTTTCAAATTTTTCATAATCGATTCCATTCTCATTCAAAGGTGTAACAATAGCTGAAGCTGCTCCAGTAAATACTCTTTCTTTCATTATACTCTCTCCTTTATTTTTTAATATTGGTAGAGCCCTTAATTCATAAAAAAAAGATAGGCTAAGCCTATCTTTTAAATTTACATAAATTAAATACATATAAATAATTTGATGTAATTAATGGGATAGCTCTCTGCATTTTATGCAACAGCAAAACAAATCTTATTTCATTCTGCCAGATCAGCCTTTCGCCTCGACTGTCTTCGGCACTTATACCTTTCATATCCTACACGGCCTTGCGAAGGTCTTCCATAGGATAATACTCTTTATAAAGTGCGCCTCTACCATAACTATTTAATTTCATACAACTATAATACATAAAGATAAATAAGTCAACCTTAATTTTCAGTTTATTGGAAATATTGATTAACATATATCCTAATCCATTAAATCCGTATCAAGAATTACGTAATTTGCCCTGTGGATATATAAACTCTTTCCATCTATATTAAGCCTAGTCATCTTAGGTAAATCATCAGGAACCGTTACATAGACCCTCTCCCCTTGATAAACGCCTAGGGGTATTCCCATTTGACTAGAGATTATTACAGTCTTATCCTTACCTATTTGATTTTTCAAATCATTTATTAACCTATCTAGTGGAACAAAGCCTCCCCCACCACTTACGTCTATATTGCTAGGAGATTCAAAATCCTCTACCATATCCAGACCTTCTTCTGCAAAGATTACAGTGTTTCCTACCTGTATCATCTCTCTACCGTTTATAGTTATTTCAAGAACACTGGATTCAAAACCTTGTGACTCAAGATCAAAATTAGCATCATTCTCCAATAAACCAACAGTGATCTTACTTCCATTTAGCTCTAAGGTCTTATTTGAATAGTGATCATAGATACTCACTTCAAACCTATTTCCTATCAAATCTCCTCTAAGTACTGAAATCCTATCAAGGATTGCTGAACATCCTGATAAGGTCAATATTAGAATTCCTAGAATTCCAATTATAACTTTCTTATTCTTTTTCATCTTATTCTCCTCTTATTCAATAATTTCAGGTTTATGATAATAATATCCTTGTAAATAGTTTATTCCAAGCTCTCTACATTTGTCCGCTATTTCCTTTGTTTCTACACCTTCTGCTACTGTCTTAATATTATTTGATCGACAGTAATACACTATACTTTCTACTAAGGATGCTGAAGCATCATCCTGTGCAATTTTAAATATTATAGATTTATCAATTTTTACGAAGTCTAGAGGAAGTTCTGTAAGCATTTTATAGGATGAATAACCAGAACCAAAATCATCCATAGCAATGGTAAATCCAGCCTCGCTTAGGATGCTAAGATACTTAAAAGCAGCTTTGTGGAATAGTATTTCTTCCGTAATTTCAATCATAATCCTTCTAGAATCAATTTTTATCTCATTTACTATGTTTAAGAGATAATCCACGTTATATGAGTTGAAATTCTTAGGTGAAAAGTTTATAGAAGCTATTGAATTCTCATTAGATTTAAGATAGCAAACGGCCTGGTCCACCATAAATTTTGTAAGGTCATTTATTAATTCTGTTCCTTCTATAATTGGAATAAATAAAATCGGTGGAACCATAGTGTCATCATCCTTGACCCATCTAGCAAGCATCTCAACTCCAACTATCTCCTCGGTTTTAGCATCATATATTCCTTGAATTGCTGCTTTAATATTTTTATTAGCAAGGGCTTCCCTAAAGTTAGCAGCCGCATCAACCATATTTTTGTAATATATATCAATTCGAGTTTTATACTCAACGATCTTTAGATTATTTAATATGGCATATCTTAGTGCTATAAGGGATTGTCTTATTCCTTCTTCAGTCGATGTATCTACATTAATACTAGTATAACCTATCAAGGTTTCTATATAAATAGGGATATTGGCTACAACTATTACCCTATTGTTCAAGAAATTAAGCATTTTAATAACTTCATCATCCGACAAGCCTTCTAGACTTTCATTGATAATAATTACGAACTCCATACCATCATATCTGATTAGGTCCATATTATGGTGTCTTGATATGCCTTCCTCCAGTAATTGGGATACCTTAATAATAAAATCCTTGGAAAATTGGTAACCAAAGAGCCTGTTAGTCTGTTTATATCCCTTTATAGACAGGCTAATAATAGCTCTATTATTAATCTTTGGCATGTCCTCATTTTGAAGAGTTTCCATATTCTTCAAACCAGTTATACTATCGTGAGTTAAGATATTAGTTATATATTCTTTACTCTTTTCTTCATAATCATAAAAGAAACCTATTATAAAAGCAATAATTTGATATATTATTATCCTTATGACCCAATTTTTAGTCTCTTGACCTATTCCTAGTGATACATTTAATGGCATTAAGGGCCCTACTAATAGACCAGAAAATAAAGCATGGATCATTGCAATCTTCTTCCCTCTATTTGAAGCAATATAAGCAATAGGTACATACATTAGGTTAGCATAAACCATAGCAGTACCACCAGTTAAATAAACACTTGAGGCTATGATAATAGATAATCCATATGCTATCAATATAGAAATAACTCTACTTTTCTTATGGTCTATTAGAATTTTTAGCATAAGCAGTCTCCTTTATGAGAATTGTTTAAGCTTCGAGCAAACTCCTTGTAGGAATTTCACCACTACTAAGCCAATGCAATTAATGGTAAGCTAAAAGTTAATGATGCAAATGTATATTTATCCTTATTTTTACTTATACCTATTAAATGGTCATTTAAGCATGTTTTTGTCGATTATTATGTGAAATATCTGAGTTCTTGAGATTTGCTTACTTAGAAGTTTACCTACCACTAAAAAAAGGTCAGGCTTGAATAATTCAATTATTCAAGCCTGACACCTTTTTTCACTTGCTTTCCTCAAATCCTATAATTACCTTGAACATATCTCCATCTATATCTACCTTGAAGTTTCCACCTGAAACTTCTGTGAAGCTTTCAGCTATGGATAGTCCTAGGCCACTTCCATCTGTAGTTCTTGACTCATCTCCACGGTTAAATCTTTGAAGTATGTCTTCAGCGGTAAAGTCCATCTCATATCCTGCAGTGTTCTTTACAGTAGCTATGGCCATATTATCCTTTTCCTCTAACTCAACAAATATTCTGGTTCCTAAAAGGGAATATTTAAGGGCATTGTCTATAATGTTTTGGAATACTCTATACAGCTTCTTCCCATCGGATTTTATCATTACAGATTCCTCAGGTAAATTGGTCTTTATAGTAAGCCCTGATTTTTCGATGTCATCTTCCATATCACCTAGAGTCTGCTCTATAAGCTTCTTTAAATCCAGTTCTTCAAAATCTACATTTATATCTCCACTAGTAGACTTTGCTAAATCAAACAGGTCTGCTACTATATTTTTTAGCCTATTAGATTTCTCCATTAATATATTAATATAATCCCTTGCTGTTTCCGATAGATCTTCTTCTTTAGATAGTAAATCAACATAGGAAATTATTGAAGTTAATGGAGTCTTTAAGTCATGGGATACATTTGTAACTAAATTTATCTTCATTCTTTCAGACTTCATCTGCTCTTCTAAACTTTCATTAAATCCCTTGTTTATATCTTCAAAGGTCTTGTTGTTGTATTTAACATACCAATAGATTATGACTATCTCCAATATTGGTGGAAATATCATCAATGGAGGTACTGCAATAAATACAAATGTTAAAAACACCAAGATAAAGCTTGCCACTATAAATGCTATTTGCCTTTGATGTAAACTCTTAGTCAATGGATATTTCTCAAATCTTCTTCCGTCGAAGAAGCTTCTTAAAAAATCAAGAGTTCCGGAAAATATTTTGTGGAAGAATTTATAGGTCAACATATCTTTTATAAGACTCTTTCCTTTAAGCTTACGAACTAATGCTAGGTATATTACTCCACATAATGAAACAGCCACTACTGTAGAAAAACCTAATAGGTAAATAGCCGTACTTTGACCACTGGTTAGAAGATTATCTACCTTATATCCATTGTAGGCATAGTCTGTAGTAGCTGCTAAAGCCAAAGCCCATCCAACTACTAGAAGCATAAGTAATCCTACCATAAACTCCGTACATATTTTATCTACCCAACAAAGATGTAGCTCATCATCTTCGGGATTTCTACCTGTTACTACTGTTAGATATATTATCAATATAATAGCAGATACAACAAAGACAGGAAATGTTTTTGCTATAGGTAATAAAGCTTCTCTTTCAGCTTCCCATTGTTTTTGCTGTTCTTCCATAAACTCATCAGGAAAGGCTATATACATTGTTACATCTTCATCCGAACTCCAGCTATATAAGGATGCATTAGTGTTTTTACCGTATGTCACATTTCCATTTTCAAATGCAAGAAATGCATTATCATATTTTGCAAAATCTTCCTTCCTATAGCCTTCTCTGTTGGTAAAAACTCTCTTTCCATCTGTGACATAAAAAATATAGTCCTTATCTTCATTGACTATTTGGATTTCTTCCTTAGTAGATTCTATTGGAACTTCTGCTTCCTGTAGTTCTTCAGTAACCGGCTGTTCAGCTACATCTTCTGCCGGTGTTTCCTCAGAAACAGAATCCCCCCAAGGAACTGTAGATGTATCCATTTCTTCTTCCTCTGAAATCCCATCATCTTCAACTAGCTCATAAGTTTCATGAAATGCACCGTTAATTAAGGACCAGAATTCCGATCTGCTCAGTGTATATTCATCAACCATTATTGTTTCAGGATTATATCCCATAAAGAGTACATAGGCACCTTGAACTACTGCTGCCGTTAAAAATACTACTACAAGTATAAAAGCTAATAATTTCGTTAATGAATGTCTACTAACATTTTTCAATTTTGTATCCAATACCCCACACCACCTTTAAATATTTAGGCTCTTTAGGATTAATTTCAATCTTTTCACGGATTCGGCGGATATGGACCAT
>CAZPZN010000035.1:0-16689 GCA_964590735.1 uncultured Tissierella sp. | reverse complement strand
TATATCCTCAGTATTTAATATATATCCCTTGTATAATATCCTTAGGGGCATTAACAATGACAGTGTCCTTCAAATATCATATGAACTCAGGTACAAAGCTAATGAAAGTAAAAAGAATGAATCTATCAGACTATACTATATTTGTTTTTATTAATATTATATTTTTAATGATAGGTTCTATATATGAGGGGTTGATATCTCCTCTGTTTTTAAAGCTTATATCATTTTAAAATAGAAAGGCGATTTTATGTTAGACAATTTTATGAGCGATTTTTTTGATTATATTAAAATTGAAAAAGGGCTTTCAGAAAATTCACTGGAAGCTTATTTGAGGGATATTAATACATTTAATCAATATCTTCTTAATCTTAAAATTGATGCACTGAAGGATATTAACAAAACCAATATTATTACATATTTAGTTTATCTTCAAAGAAATGGCAAATCATCATCTACTATCTCTAGGTCCTTAGCCAGTATAAGGTGTATGTTTCAATTTCTCTTAAATCGAAATATTATAAGTGAAGATCCTACCTTAAATCTTAAATCCCCAAAGAAGGAGAAAAAAACTCCTCAAAGTCTATCGACGAATGAGGTTGAAAACCTTCTTAATCAACCTAATATATCCTCTGAGAAAGGATTAAGAGATAAGGCTATATTGGAATTAATTTATGCTACTGGCTTAAAGGTATCAGAAATTATTTCCTTGAACATAGGTGATATTAACCTTAATTTGGGTATTGTTAAAATAGGTGAGGAGTCTGTGAGAATCAGTCAAATTGATAGCTTAGCTAAGAATTATCTAGTTGAATATTTAAATAATTATAGGACAGGCTATATAGATGAAGACCCTTTATTTCTAAATAATACAGGTTCTAGACTTTCGAGACAGGGATTATGGAAAATTATTAGAGCTTATGCATCTGCTATTCAGATTGATGTAAGTCCACAGATATTAAGAAATTCATTTGTTGAACATAAAGTGCAAGGATCATAGATATGGAGGAGATATTTTGAGAGCTGTTGATGTAATAGAGAAGAAGAAACAGGGCATAGAATTAAGTCGAGAAGAAATAGACTTGTTGATTAATGGATATGTAAAGGGTGATATTCCTGACTATCAAATGGCTGCCTTTTTAATGGCAGTTTATTTTAAGGGTATGACTCCAGTTGAAACTGCCAATCTTACTATGAGTTTTGTAAATTCAGGTCAAGTAGTTGATTTATCCCAAATAGAAGGTATAAAGGTAGATAAGCATTCCACTGGAGGAGTAGGGGATAAGATCAGCCTAATTGTAATTCCACTAGTTGCTTCAATGGATATTCCAGTGGCAAAGATGAGTGGCAGGGGTCTTGGGCATACTGGTGGCACTATAGATAAGCTAGAGTCAATAGAAGGTTTTAAGGTTGAGTTATCTGAAGAAGAGTTTATAAATAATGTTAATTCATATAAAATGGCTATCACAGGCCAATCAGCTAATTTGGTCCCAGCAGATAAAAAGATTTATGCCCTAAGGGATGTTACAGCGACTATTGATAGTATTCCTTTGATTGCCAGTTCAATAATGAGCAAGAAAATTGCTTCTGGGTCAGATGCTATAGTATTGGATGTTAAAGTTGGAAAAGGTGCTTTTATGAAATCCTTGGATGAGGCAAGACATTTAGCACGTACTATGGTTGATATAGGCAAGGAATTAAATAGAAAAACCATTGCCGTTATAACTAATATGGATGAACCCCTTGGTAAAGAGGTAGGTAATACAAACGAAATTATTGAGGCCTTAAGGGTTCTAAGAGGACAAGGAAGCGAAGATGAAACTACAATCGCTCTAACTATAGCATCCTATATGTGTGTTCTAGGCGGGGCATTTGAAAACTTCGATGATGCCTATAAAAAGCTTGAAGACCTTATAGTTTCTGGTAAGGCAATAGAAAAGTTTAAAGAACTAGTTAAGATTCAAGGTGGAAATTCTGATTTTATTGATGATGTAAGCAAACTTCCATCAGCTAAATATCATATTGAAGTGAAGTCAGAGATTTCTGGTTATGTAAATCTCTTAGATGCTCAGGCCATTGGAATATCAGCCATGATCCTTGGTGCAGGTAGAAAGACTAAAGAGGATTCCATAGATTATGCAGCAGGCATAAGCTTAGTTAAAAAGATTGGTGATAAAACTGAAAAAGGAGATGTACTTTGTATTCTTCATACAGATAAAGAAAATGTGGATGAAGCTATCTCTAAGGCTTTAGATGCATATACTTTCTCGGTTGACAAGCCAGAAGCAAAAAAATATATATATGATATTATTATTTAAGCCTATCAATATTTAGAATAACAATGCTAATTCTGGAGAATATAAAAGTAGATTAGCATTGGAGGGATAATATTGAAAAAGCAAATGATATCCATTATTTTAATTGTGGTTATATTAACGGTTCCCATGTTTTCATATGGAGAAATAGGGGTCAATAGTAAGTCAGCCTTATTAATGGACTTTAACACTGGTGAGGTTATTTATTCAATGAATGAGAATGAAAAATTACCACCTGCCAGTGTGACTAAGATAATGACCTTACTTCTAACTATGGAGGCTATAGAATCAGGCAAGCTAAAGATGGATGATGAAGTGGTAATTAGTGAGTATGCAGCAGGGATGGGTGGAACTCAAATATATCTAGAAGCAGGGGAAGTACAGACAGTAGAGAGTTTAATTCGTGCTACCACCATAAGATCTGCTAACGACGCAGCTGTGGCTTTGGGTGAAGCTATAACTGGCAGTAATGAGGCCTTCGTTAATTTAATGAATGATAGAGCTAGAGAACTTGGTATGACTAATACTCAATTTCAAAATGCTAGTGGGCTCCCTATAGATGACCATTATACTACAGCCTATGATATTGGATTAATGTCTAGAAACCTTTTAAAGTATGATGTTCTTTACCCATATATGACCACATATATGGAGGATCTACTTGTAGGTAGAAAAAAAGATGATACACAGACTATGGTAAATACCAATAGGCTTATAAGAGATTATGAAGGTACTACGGGAATAAAAACTGGTTCTACAAATGCAGCTGGATATTGCTTATCTGCTTCAGCAAAAAGAGGAGATTTACATCTAATCGCAGTAATAATGGGAGCTCAGACTAGTAGTGAGAGATTTAACGAAGCTAAGAAACTTCTAGACTATGGTTTTGCTAATTATAATAGTGTAAATCTAGGTAAAAAGGGTGATTTAATAAGTAGGCTTCCTATTGAAAAATCTGATTTACTAAGTGTAGAATTAGTACTTGAACGTGATATATATGCCTTGTTGAAAAAGGAAGAACAAGGTGGTATCAAAAAGGAAATTGTTATGTCTGAGAATATATCGGCACCCATAGCAAAAGGTGATAAATTAGGAGAGATTATTCTTTCTCTAGATGGAAATGAACTGGACAGAGTTGGGTTGATTTCTAAGAATGATCTTAAAGAAGCTGGATTTTTACTGCTATTTAAGAGAACAATAACAAACTTTATTTCGGGCAAATGATTATCAAAACCTCGACTTTAAATGGTCGAGGTTGTATAATGTTAATTAGGATATAGAAAGAGGGTTATATATGGATATCTTAATTAGCATACCTGGCTTACTCATTGCAATAGTTTTTCATGAACTTGCTCATGGGTATGCCGCATACATATTAGGTGATAATACTGCAAAGGATGCAGGAAGACTTACTTTAAATCCAATAAGGCATATAGATCCTGTTGGACTATTAACTATGATAGTTTTTAGATTTGGATGGGCAAAACCCGTTCCTATAAATCCTGCAAGATTTAAAAATAGGAAGAGGGATACATTTATAGTTTCTATTGCCGGAATAACTACTAATCTTATATTAGCCATAATATCTGCTTTAATTCTTGTGCATATTCCCATAAGAAATGATATAGTCTTTCAAATGGTTCTTACAACCATGTGGTATAATATAATGCTGGGAGTATTTAATTTGCTTCCCTTTCCACCTCTAGATGGTTCTAAGTTAGTAGCAAGCCTTCTACCAGCTAAATATGAGTTTTTATTCTATAAGTATGAAAGATATTTTTATTTTGTCTTGATAATATTAATAATGACCGACACAACACAAAAACTTATGGGACCAATGATCGAATTTATAATTAATTTGATAATTAAATTAGTTTAGTAATGAGGGAGAAAATGGATTATAAAGTGGAACTTGACGCTTATGAAGGTCCTATGGACTTGTTATTAAGCTTAATTCAAAAATCTGAAATAGATATATATGATATACCTATAAATCTAGTTACTGAACAGTTCTTAGATTATATTGAGGATATGGAAGACCTTAATTTAGATGTAACTAGTGAGTTTTTACTTATGGCTGCAACCCTCTTGGAAATAAAGTCTAAGATGCTACTTCCTAAGGAAAAAGTTCTAGAGGATGGCATGGAGGTAGAAATAGACCCAAGAGATGCACTAGTACAACGATTAATTGAATATAAACTATATAAGGAAGCTGCAGAAAGGTTAAAACTTTCAGAAATAATTGAATCAAAGGTCTTTTACAAGCCTCGAGAGGATTTATCTATTTATCAGGATCCAGTGGACGAGCTTAAGAAAATAGACCTAAATCAACTAGTTAAGGCAATTCATAATATCTTAGCTAAAAATGCAGTTTCAAATAACAGAGTAGACTTTAGTGAAATAAGTAGACAGGAATATACACTGGAAACCTGTATTGATGAGATTAGATTAAGACTTAGAGACAATAGAAAATTTCTGTTCAGTCAATTGTTATCGACTAATACGACTAGAGAAGAAATCGTTACATATTTTTTATCTCTATTGGAGCTTATGAAGATGAAGAAGGTTTATGTAGACCAGGATTTAGCTTATACGGATTTGATGATTACTAGAAGAATGGATGAGGAATATGGAGCATAAGGAAATGAAATCCATAATTATTGGGCTGCTTTTTACTTGGGGTGACCCCCTAGACTTAAAAGACCTTTCCAGTGTACTTGAAGTGGCTGAAAAGGAAGTTGAAAAAGTACTTAAAGAATTAATGGATGAGTTGGATTTCGAAAGAAGTGGACTTAGGATTATAAAATTTAACAATTACTATCAGATAGGAACTAGACCAGAACATTATGAATGGATAAAAAGATTAAATAATAGTAAGAATGCAAAAAATCTATCCAATGCTTCTTTAGAAACCCTATCTATAGTTGCCTATAGACAGCCTATTATAAAAGCAGAAGTAGAAGCAATTAGGGGAGTTAGAAGTGATAGAGCAATTGAGACCCTAATACAAAGAAGACTTGTTGAAGAAGTTGGTAGGCTTGATAAGACTGGAAGACCAATTCTTTACGGTACTACAGAGGATTTTTTAAGGTACTTTGGCCTAGAATCCTTAGAGGATTTACCACCAATTGAAGATTTTCAGGAATACTCCAAGGAGGAACAGGAATAATATAATAGTATTATTCCTGTTATTTTTTTAAAAATAACCAAAAGGGACCACCTCCTTTGGTTATTGCAAATTCTACGAGGAGGTATTTAATGAAAAAGATAGTGTGTATTATAGTAGTACTGATTTTACTTATTGGATATGGTGTTAATGCAGAAAATATATCCCATAGTGGTCAAAGTTATATTCTTATGGAGGGGAATTCTGGACGTGTTTTAATGGAGAGAAATGCACATCAAAGAATGCCCATGGCTAGTACTACAAAGATTATGACTGCATTACTTGCAATAGAAAAAGGCAATTTAGATGATATAGTAACTATAGATGAAGAAAGCGTAGGGGTAGAAGGGTCTAGCATATATTTGCAATTAGAAGAAGAGGTCACTCTTAAAGAATTATTATATGGGCTAATGCTTAGATCAGGAAATGATTCAGCAGTGGCTATCGCAAAGCATATTTCCGGAAGTCTGGAGGATTTTGTTGATGATATGAATAAAAAAGCCAGGTCTCTTGGATCCTTAGATACTAATTTTATGAATCCTCATGGGCTTCATGATGAAAATCATTTTTCCACAGCATACGATTTAGCTCTCATAACAAGAGAAGCCTTTAAAAGTAAGGATTTAACTGAAATATTTGGGTCGAAATCCTATAAAGGAAGTCGAGAGAAGAATAATTATTATATAAATAAAAACAAGACTTTATGGGATTATGAAGGGGGAGATGGGGGTAAAACAGGTTATACTATGAGTTCTGGTAGATGTTTAGTATCAAGTGCCTCTAGGGATAATATGAGGCTTATTGCTGTAAGTCTTAATGCACCCAATTGGTTTAATGACAATTATAGGCTTTTGGATTATGGTTTTGAAAACTATAATCTATATAGGATTTATGATAAAGATCAATACTTATCAAACATGGAAATAAAAGATGGGATAAAGGATAAATTAGACCTTTTAGTAGAAGAAGAACTATATTATCCATTGACCCAGGATGAAAAAAAACAAATCAAGATTAAGATAACATTGGATAATTTCTTAAATGCTCCAATAAAAAAGGGAGAGATGATTGGATATACTGAGGTTTTTTTAAAAGGGAAATTGATAGCCAAGGATAATTTACGTGCAGGGGAGACCATTACGAAAAAACCATTTTTACAACGTATTATGGACAGAATAAAGACTTCATAAATAATCAAATATTTACAAATGCTTGAATTAAGGATAGAATTAGCTTAACTAGTTTTGAGGGGAGATAATTATGAGATTACAAAAGTATATGGCCTTATCCGGAGTAGCATCTAGGAGAAAGTCAGAGGAGATTATAACAGAAGGTAGGGTAAAGGTTAATAAAGTAGTTGTAACTGAACTGGGAACCATTATAGACCCTAAGAAGGACAATGTAACTGTAGACGATAAGAATATAAGGCTAGAATCTAAAAAAGTTTATATTATGTTAAATAAGCCTGTTGGATATGTGTCAACTCTTAAGGACGAAAAGGGTAGAAAAGTGGTTACTGATTTGATAGAAGAAGTAACAGAGCGTATATACCCTGTGGGTAGACTTGATGCTGATACTACTGGTCTTCTTATACTAACAAACGATGGAGACTTAGCCTATAAACTTACACATCCCAGCAATAAGGTTGATAAAAAGTATATTGCTATAGTTGAAGGAGTTCCAAATAAGAAGGAACTAGAATCTTTAAGAAATGGTGTATTTATAGATGGAAAGAAGACTCATCCAGCTAGTGTAAAAGTAGCTAAGAGATTTGATTTGGATTCTATTTTGGAAATAATAATTCATGAAGGTAGAAATAGACAAGTTAAGAAGATGTGTGAAGCAGTAGGTCATCCAGTTAAGAAGCTTAAGCGAGTATCCATTGGGGAGATAGAACTTGGTGGAGTAGAAATAGGCAACTGGAGATATTTAAACGATGAAGAGATTAAATACTTAATGTCTCTTAATTAGGAGGATTAAATGAGGTTTAATAAGATAATTAATACTGGGACCATAGTTAAAGAGCTAATGGTCTCAAATATTAAAGATGGAGATATAGTTCTAGATGCAACAGCAGGTAATGGGTATGATACCTTGATTTTATCCAGTCTAGTAGGTCCTAAAGGAAGGGTATATGGATTTG
Organism: uncultured Tissierella sp.; assembly: GCA_964590735.1. GTDB lineage: Bacteria > Bacillota > Clostridia > Tissierellales > Tissierellaceae > Tissierella_B. The sequence continues at coordinate 9,068 of CAZPZN010000035.1, read as the reverse complement.
ATATCCAAAATATAGCAATAGAGCTGACGAGAGAATTTCTAGATGAAAATTCAAGTCTTGATAATGTGATATTAATAAACGATTCACATGAATATATAGATAAATATATAAATAAAAAGTTGTCCTTTATTATTTATAATTTAGGCTATCTACCTAAGGGAGATAAATCAATTAAAACAAATAGTAAAAGTACTATTAACAGCATTAAGAAGGCCCTAGAACTTTTAGATATAAATGGTCTACTAGTAGTTACTGTTTATGTTGGACATGCAGGAGGTCCAGAAGAAAAGGAAGCATTAGAAGACCTATTCTTAAGGTTAGATCAAAAATCATATAATGTTCTTAAATATGATTTTATTAATCAAGCTAATGATCCACCTATATTATATTGTATTGAAAAAGCAGAATAAAGAAATTAATCCTTCAACTGATATACAATTGAAACAAATCTTGCAATTAATATATGATTTTGATATTATTTAAATAATAAAAGAATGTTACAGCAAGTAAGAAAGGTATTAGAGCTAGGAGGTTAATTATGGCAATTAATACAGAAAAGCTAGTAACTGTAAATAAGGAATGGTGCAAAGGTTGCGGTATTTGTCTTGCATTTTGTCCTAAGGATGTATTGGATTTAGTGGATGAAAAAATAAATATCAAGAATCCTAAAGCTTGTATTAAATGTGGGCAGTGTGAGTTAAGGTGCCCAGACTATGCCATATGGTTAGGGGGTAAATAATATGACTATAAGGCTTATGCAAGGAAATGAAGCTTGCGTAGAAGGTGCATTAAGAGCAGGAATGAAGTTTTATGCTGGTTATCCTATTACTCCTTCTACTGAAATTGCAGAAATATCATCTCTTGAACTACCCAAAATTGGAGGTAAGTTCATACAAATGGAAGATGAAATTGCAGGAATGGCTGCTACTATTGGTGCTTCAATAGCAGGTCTTAAATCAATGACTGCAACTTCTGGTCCAGGTTTTAGCCTAAAACAGGAGAATATCGGTTTTGCTATAATGGCCGAAATTCCATGTGTAATAGTAAATGTTCAAAGAGGTGGTCCAAGTACAGGTCTTCCAACAGCTCCTGCCCAAGGTGATATTATGCAAGCTAGATGGGGAACTCATGGAGACCATTCTATAATTGTCCTTTATCCAAACTCAGTGAAGGAAATCTATGATACAACAATTAGAGCATTTAATCTGGCAGAAAAATATAGAACTCCTGTTATATTGTTACTTGATGAAATCATCGGACACATGAGAGAAAAAGTTGAAATAGATGAAGAAGCAGAAATACATATTGTAGATAGAATAAAGCCTAGTGGTCCACCAGAGGAATATAGGGCTTATGCTGTTAAAGATGGGAAAATCGTTCCACCAATGGCTAGCTTTGGTGATGGATATAGATATCATATTACGGGCTTAATTCATAAAGATGATGGATTCCCTACAGCTAATGAAGATATAGCCCAAGGACTTATTACAAGACTTATATCCAAGATAGAAGATAATGTAGAGGATATAGTTACTTATGATGAATACCTTCTTGATGATGCTGATACTGCTATTCTTGCATTCGGAGCAAGCTCCAGATCTGCAAAGGAGGCTATAAAGGCTTTAAGGAGAGAGGGTTATAAAGTTGGTATGTTTAGACCTATAACAATATGGCCTTCACCTGAAAAACAACTTATAGAGCTTTCTAAGAAGGTAAAAAGGATAGTTGTTGTTGAGATGAATGCTGGTCAGTATTTCTTAGAAGTTGATAGAATAGCTAGTAAGAATACACTTGTAGAAAAGTTTGGCAAAGTAAATGGAGAGATTATTTCACCAGAAGAAATTATAACTCTTGTAAAGGAGGGATATAATGACTAGTGATTTAGTTGAAAAGTATTTTAGAGCCGATAATCTACCACATATATGGTGTTCAGGCTGTGGTAATGGTATTGTTACTAGGGCTATAGTCAAAGCTATTGATACGCTAGGTTTTAATAAGGATGATGTTTGTGTAGTATCTGGGATTGGTTGTTCATCTAGAGCATCTGGTTATTTGGATTTCAATACCTTACATACTACTCATGGGAGAGCGTTGGCATTTGCAACTGGAGTAAAACTAGCAAATCCAAAACTTAATGTTATCGTAATTACTGGTGATGGTGATGCATCTGCAATAGGAGGAAATCATTTAATTCATGCATGCAGGAGAAATATAGATATAACAACTATAGTTTATAATAACAATATCTATGGAATGACAGGTGGTCAATATTCACCAACTACACCTAGAGGAGAAAAAGCTACAACATCACCTTATGGAAATTTAGATAATACATTTGATCTATGCCAGCTGGCAAAGGGAGCAGGTGGAACATACATTGCCAGATCTACTATTTATTCTGTGAATATGCTTCAAAAACAGATTGAAAATGGAATAAAGAATAAGGGATTTTCATTAATTGAGGCTATGACTACTTGTCCTACATATTATGGTAGAAAGAATAAAAAAGGTGATGCAGTTAAAATGCTTACTTATCTCAAAGAGCAAGCTTTACCTATTGTTGCTTATAATAAATTAGATGAAGAAGAACGGGTAGGGAAGTTCCCTATTGGGGAGTTTTATAATAATCCAAAGCCAGAGTTTACTCAAGTTTATAATGATTTAATAAAATCAATGGCAAAGGAGGATTATTATGAAACGAGTGGAGTTTAGATTATCAGGCTCAGGGGGTCAAGGTCTTATTACAGCTGGTATTATTCTAGCAGAAGCAGCTATAATGGATGGACTAAATGCAGTTCAATCACAATCATATGGTCCAGAAGCTAGAGGTGGGGCTAGTAAATCAGAAGTAATAATAGATAAAGAAGAAATAGATTTTCCAAAAGTAAGCAGTTGTGATGTGCTGCTTTCACTAACACAGCTTTCATGTGATAAGTATATTAAGGATTTAAACAGTGGTGGAATATTAATAATAGATGATTCTGTAGAATTACCTATTAGAGAAGATATAAATATTTATAAAGTTCCAATATTATCTACTGCAATTAAGAAATTAAATAAGCCTATGGTGGCAAATATAGTAGCCTTAGGTATAATAAATAAAGCAACTAAAATAGTTAGCAATGAATCCTTAGAGAGGGCTGTATTGGCCAGGGTTCCTAAGGGAACTGAAGACCTAAACAAAACTGCCCTTAGCAAGGGTTTAAGTCTAATAGAATAGAAGGGAAATTATATGAACGATAAACCAAATCTTTTAAGAACAATTCAAGGAAATTTTAACAGAATGAGCAAAGGCCAAAGAATCATAGCTGAGTTTATGATTAACAACTACGACAAAGCTGCTTTTATGACCGCGTCTGCTCTTGGTAAGACCTTAAACATAAGTGAATCAACTGTTGTAAGGTTTGCGAATACTTTAGGTTATAGTGGTTATAGAGAACTCCAAAAAGAGCTTCAAGAAGTAGTTAAGAACAAACTTACGACAGTACAAAGGATGTCCATAGCCGAAGGACTTAGTAAAGGTGAATATGATTATGCTAGAGCTATGGAAAGCGATATTGATAATATCAAGAAAACTATTGCTGAAATCGACAGGAATACAATAAGCCAGGCAGCAGATTTATTTGTTAATAGTAAAAACATCTATGTTATTGGCTTAAGAAGTTCAACTTTCTTAGCTGGCTATCTTTGCTTCTACTTAAACTTTTTGTTTTCCAATGTTAAGCTTATTACTGCTGGTCCTAATGATATATTTGAACAGCTAGTTAAGGTGGAAAAAGATGATGTTGTAATGGGAATTACTTTCCCAAGATACTCCAAGAAGACTATTGAAGCACTTGACTATGCTAAGAGCAAAGGTTGTTCAATTATAAGTTTGACAGATAGTCTAATATCACCAGCTTCAAATAAGTCAGATGTATCGTTAATTGCTAAGAGTGATATGATTTCCTTTGTAGATTCATTAGTAGCACCAATGAGCCTTATAAATGCTTTTATAATTGCTTTAGGTGAGAGGAAGAAAGTAGACATCAATTCCTACTTTGAGGAATTAGAGAATATTTGGCAAGATTATAACGTTTATGATGAAAATAATTTAGAATCATAATAGTAAATCTAGATAAAAGTTAGGGGTTAATCTCTTAACTTTTTCTTTGCTTGGATATATCCTAATAGATGTTATCATAAATGATATTAAAAGTTTAATTATTTTATTAAGTAATTTTCTAAACTATAGAATATGTTCCCCTACTTCTTAAAGCGATCTGATAGCTTTTCGTTAACATGTGGTATGTACTAATCACTAATTTTGTTGTATTATATATGTAGAATATAGGTAATATCTATGTATACGTCAAATTAATAAAGTGAGGAATTATGAAAACAAAAGTTGGAATTATTGGAGCAGGTCCAGCGGGAATTATGGCTGCAGGTGTTGCTGCATCTAGAGGGTTGGATGTGGTCCTAATCGAAAAGAATGAAAGAATAGGAAAAAAACTTTTTATAACAGGTAAAGGTAGATGTAATATAACAAATGCAGCACCTATTGAGGATTTTTTTGATTATATTATTACAAATAAAAACTTCCTTTATAGTAGTCTCTATAGTTTTACTAATGATGATGTGATTAATCTTCTTCATGAATATGGTTTAAAAACTAAGATTGAAAGGGGAAACCGAGTATTTCCTGAAAGCGATAAATCTAGCGATGTAATAAAGGCATTTACTAAATTTCTTGAAGCTAATGGTGTAGATATTCGCTTGAATTCAAAGGTGGATAAGTTAATCTATAAAAATGACTTGTTTTCAGTTTATATAGATGATAAAGAATATGTATTTGATAAAATAATTATCGCCACTGGAGGAAAATCATATCCTGCTACAGGATCTACTGGTGATGGGCATTTGTTTGCTAAACGCATAGGGCATACTATAGTTGATTTGAAACCATCTTTAGTACCAATAGAGATTAATGGTCCATGGATTAAGGACCTTCAAGGCCTATCCCTTAGAAATGTAATGTTAAAAGTATACAATGGGAAAAAGCTTATACATGAGGAATTTGGAGAAATGGTTTTTACTCATTACGGTATATCCGGTCCTATTGTCCTATCTACAAGTAATTATCTTCATAAAGACTATAAAGAACTTAGATTAAGCATAGATCTAAAACCTGCTCTTGACGATGAAAAGCTTGATAATAGGATTATTAGAGATTTTGAAAAGTATAATAACAAGCAAATTAGAAATGCCTTAAATGATTTAGTACCACAAAAATTGATAACTTGGATTATTGAGTATTCCGAGATAGATCCTGAAAAAGTTGTAAACCAAATAACTAAGGAAGAAAGAACTAGACTGTTGAATACTATAAAGAATTTTAATATGGAATTTAGAGGATTTAGACCAATAGAAGAAGCTATAATTACTTCAGGAGGGATAAAGGTGTCGGAGATAAATCCATCCACCATGGAATCTAAACTAATCCCAAATCTATATTTTGCAGGTGAAGTTATGGATGTTGATGCACTTACAGGAGGCTTTAATCTACAGATAGCATTTTCTACTGGATATTTAGCAGGAATGAACGTTTAATAAGATCAATCCAAAGTAGATCATAGTTACAGTGGGACCTGACAATCATAATATTGTAAATTACTTGTTATCTTGCTTCTTTTAATATATAATTATTATGGTAATATTTATTAATAAATTATTAATCATGTATTGCCACCTGAGGGTGGCTTTTGCATTTGATAATGGAGGAAAAAATGAATAATAGAATCGTTTCTGTAGCTATTGATGGACCTGCAGGATCTGGTAAGTCTACTATTTCAAAAAGAGCTGCGCAAATTTTAGGCTTTGAATATATAGATACTGGAGCAATGTACCGTGCCTTGACTTTAAAGGTCCTAAATAACGGATTAGATCCGAAAAATTCTGATCAAGTCATATCCCTTTTGGGAGAAACTGATATAGATTTTATAGATAACCATATATATCTGGATGGAGAAATGGTTGATGAAGCAATCAGACAAAATAAAATAAGTCAAAATGTTTCATATATAGCAGCTATAAAGGAAGTTAGGGAGGCTATGGTAAAAATCCAACAGAATATGTCTAAGTCTAAATCCATTATAATGGATGGAAGGGACATTATAACTGTAGTGCTGCCAAATGCCGATTTTAAAATATTTGTGACTGCCTCCGTTGAAGAAAGAAGTAGACGCAGATATAAGGAGTTATTGGAAAAAGGCGAGACTAATATTAGCCTAGACCTTATTAAAAGGGATATTGAAAGAAGAGACTTTATAGATAGTAATAGAGAAGTTGCTCCTCTGGTCAAAACTGAAGAATCCATTCTATTGGATACCACCGATAAGACTATTGAAGAATTGGTGAATACCATAGTTTCTTTAGTTAAAAGGAGGGTATAAATTGTTCTATAGTGTTGTAAAGTCTATAGTAAATTTTGTATTTAGGATATTATTTAAAATTGATGTCCAAGGACTTGAAAATGTGCCTATGGAGGGAAGATTAGCCATTTGTGCAAATCATATCAACAATCTAGATCCTCTAATGTTAGCCGCTATATTCCCAAGACAGATATTCTGGATGGCCAAGAAGGAGCTTTTCAAAAATAAGGCCTTAGCTTTTCTCTTAAGAAAATTAGGAGTTTTCGCGGTAGATAGAGGTGGTACAGATATATCTGCAATTAAGAACGCCCTTAGAATCTTAAAAAGTGGAGGTGTCCTTGGCATATTCCCAGAAGGGACAAGGGTAAAAGGATTTGACATCAATAATGCTAAACCAGGTATTGGTTTATTAACTGCAAAATCCAAATCAGTGGTATTACCTATATTTATGGAAAGCAATTATAAATTGTTTAATAAAGTTAAAATTAAGATTGGCAAACCCATAGATTTATCACAAGAGGAATCAAAGGATTATGCTGAAATCAGTAAAAACATACTAATATCAATATATGATTTAAAGTAGGCGATTAAGATGAATATTATTATAGCAGATAATGCTGGTTATTGTTTTGGGGTTAAAAGAGCTGAAAATCTGACTAAAAATACCCTTAAGAATTCAGAATCCAAGGTCTATTCATATGGCCCTTTAGTCCACAATAAACAGGCTGTATCAGCCTTGGAAAAAGAAGGTCTAATTACCATTGAAGAATATGACAATATAAGTGAGGGACAAATAATTATTCGTTCTCATGGTATACCTAAAATGATAGCAGAGGACATTAGAAGTAAGAGTCTTGACCTAGTAGATTGTACCTGTCCTTATGTACTTTCTGTTCATAAAAAAGTTGAAGATTATTCAAATAAAGGGTATGATATAATAATAGTGGGTGATGCTGACCATCCGGAGGTTATTGGTATTAATGGATGGTGCAATAACAAAGCATATATTATAAATTCAGAAGAAGAGGCTAAGAATTTACCTGAGTTTAAGAAGGCATGTGTGGTTTCACAAACAACTAATAGATTGGATAAATTCGAAGGTCTATCTGAAATAGTAAAAAGTAAGGCTGATGAAGTAATACTGCATAACACAATTTGTAATGCTACTAAAATTAGACAGGAATCAGCTGATGAAGTTTCTAAGAAGGTAGATGCAATGGTTGTTATTGGAGGTAAGCATAGCTCCAATACTTTAAAGTTAGTTGAAATAAGCAAGAGAAATTGTAAAGATGTATTTCACATTGAAACCATTGAAGATTTATCTTTACAAGAGATACAAAGATTTAATACAATAGGAATAACAGCAGGTGCATCTACACCTGATTGGATAATTAAGGAGGCTGTGTTAGCGATGGATAATTTAAACAATGATGAAATGATGGAGGCAATTGAAAGCTCCTTTAAAAGAATTCATAGAGGAGAAGTAGTTAAGGGTACTGTTTTATATGTTACTGAAAATGAAGTAATGGTTAACATAAATTATAAGAGTGACGGGATTATTACTAGAAGCGAACTTTCTACTGATCCTGATGCAACACCAAAGGGTACAGTAAGTGTTGGAGATGAAATCTCAGTATATGTAATAAAACTAGATGATGGTGAAGGAAATGTAGTTCTTTCGTTAAAAAGAGTAGAAGATCTAAAGAATTGGGATCAGCTAGAAGAAGCACTAGAAAACAAGACAGATTTAGAATGTAAGGTTTTAACTGCTGTTAAAGGTGGTTTAACTGCTATTGTTCTAGGCATTAATGGATTCATTCCTGCTTCACATGTATCAACAAGCTTTGTAAAGGAATTAGAACAATTCAAAGGCAAAGTTTTTAATGTAAGAGTAATAGATTTAGATAAGGATAAGAGAAGAGTAATCCTATCTAGAAAAGAAGTTGAAAAAGAGGAATTAACTAAAAAGAGAGCTGAAGTTTGGTCAAAACTTAAAGTAGATGAAACAGTTGTAGGTGTAGTACAAAGATTAACTGATTTTGGTGCATTTGTGGATTTAGGTGGAGTAGATGGATTAATCCATATATCCGATTTATCCTGGAATAGAGTAAAACACCCTTCAGATGTTTTAAAAGCTGGAGACAAGGTTGAGGTTGTTGTCCTATCCTTCGATGAAGCTAAAAATAGAATATCATTAGGTTTAAAGCAAACTGTTGAAGAGCCATGGGAAGTATTTAAAACTAGCGTAAATGTTGGAGATATCGTTGATGGTAAAGTAGTTAACCTACTAGATTTTGGTGCTTTCGTTAGATTAAATGAAGGTGTAGACGGCCTGCTTCATGTTTCTCAAATTTCAAAAGACCATGTAAATAAGCCAGCTGATGTATTGAAAGTTGGAGATACAGTTAAAGTAAAGGTTATAGAAATAAATGAAGATGAAAGAAAAATTAGCTTAAGTGCTAAGGACGCTATTGAAGAAGAAGCAACTGAAACTGTTGAAAACACTGAAATAAATGCAACTATAGGAGATATAATTAATAACGAAGAAAACTAATTAAAATCATTTTAGGATAATAACTCATGAGTTATTATCCTTTTTTTTACGAATAGGAGCGTGTCCAGCGAAGCTGGTTACTTACATGTTGGTGAAAGTCC
>CAZPZN010000034.1:0-16741 GCA_964590735.1 uncultured Tissierella sp. | reverse complement strand
CCAAATAAATTAGCATATAGATTATCCTGCAATTTTCTAAAAATACAAATTAATTAACTAGCCGTTAAAAATAGCCTAGAAATATGATTAAATATCTCCTAGGCTTATTTCCTATATATATACAAGATATGATATAGAATGTGCTTTTTCTGGGACAAGGCTACATTGTTGAAGAATCCTAGTAAATTAAAAATATTTGCCATATCTATATTTGATAATCTATTTATACTATAATATCATATATCTATGAAAAAATCTTTCAATTTTTACAAAACAGTTACAAATTTATTACAAATCTATTACAAGTTTTACACTGTGATGATCCGACATACTTATTAGGACTTTACTATTCGTAAAAATAAGAAAAGCTTTTAAATAAAGCGTTGATGTAGCTTTTCTTGTTACTCATCGACGTAAAGTCCATCAATTAAGGATTTACCTCGTAGGACTTTACTATTCGTAAAAAGAAAAGCCCTATTTAAGGGCTTTGTATTTTAAGTATTCATTTATAAAGATATCTATGTCTCCGTCTATGACTTTGTATACATCCCCAACCTCAGCATTGGTCCTATGGTCCTTTACCATAGAGTATGGATGGAATACATAGGATCTAATCTGTGAACCCCAACCAATTTGAGAATAGTTGCCTTGAAGGTCCTCAATTTTTTCCTTATTTTCTTCTTCCTTGACTTGAATTAACTTTGCCTTTAACATGTTCATAGCCGTTGCCCTATTCATATGTTGTGACCTTTCAGACTGGCACTGTACAACTATTCCAGTAGGAATATGTGTAATCCTAATAGCGGAATCTGTCGTATTAACATGCTGGCCACCAGAGCCGGAAGACCTATAAGTATCCACTTTTAAATCTTTTTCATTTATTTCAATATCCACATCATCATCAACTTCGGGAAACACATCTATAGACGCAAAGGATGTATGTCTCTTACCTGCAGAATCAAATGGTGAAATCCTGACCAGTCTATGAACTCCCTTTTCAGACTTAAGATATCCATAGACGTTTATACCCTTGATCAATAAGGTCACAGATTTTATTCCACCTTCAGTATCCGATTGTAAATCCAAGGTTTCTGTTCCATATCCCTTGGACTCAGCCCATCTTCTATACATTCTAAGAAGCATTTCAGCCCAGTCTTGAGCCTCTAGCCCGCCTGCCCCTGAATGTATAGAAAGAATGGCATTATTCTTATCATAATCACCAGATAATAGAGTAGAAAGCTTGAATTCCTGAGCCTTTCTATCTACTATCTTCATTAGCTTTTCTATTTCCTTATAGTCTTCATAGGATTCTTCCTCTATTACTAGTTCTATAAAGGTTTCCAAGTCCTCTATTTCAGAAAATAGACTTTCATACTCCTTAATCTCTATGTTAGAATTCTTAATTTCCTGCATTATCTTTTGCGCCTTATTGGCCTCTTTCCAGAAGTCCTCTTCATAGGAAAGTCTCTCTAAATCTTCAACCTTATCCTTTAGTCCAGGTAAGTCAAAGAGAAACACCCAACTCAATCACCATGGATTTTATACTTTTAAGATTTTCTCTAACTAAATAAATATCTTCCACCTAAATCACTTCCTTATTCAATTTACAACTTTAAGTTAAGCTCACAGTTCAAAGTTCGTAATGGCTATGATAATAGAAGCTTAGTGAACATTTGCAGGACTTGATAGAATTCTTAGTGAATGTAGTTAAAAGCCGTTAAGCAACTTTCACTACAAAGAGGATAGACCCCATAGTAAATTGAAAGTTGTAGGATTTTTAAAGGAATGAACTTTAGAATTCTTCAAGGCCGAAACCGTGAACGGGCTTCTATTATCTTAGCCTCTCTACCTACCTAAATACTAAACGTTGGCTCCGTGGCACTTCTTATACTTCTTGCCGCTGCCGCATGGGCATGGGTCATTTCTTCCTATTTTCTTTTCCTTATTTACAACAGTTTTATTAACCGGTTGATTATCAAGGTTTGTTGAAGTAGGATCTGCTACTCTCTTTCTTTGAACCTTTTCTGGATTTTCAACGTGGTATAAGAACTTAACCGTATCCTCAGCTATGCTTTCGTTCATAGCATCGAACATATCAAAACCTTCCTTCTGATATGCCATTACAGGGTCTTGCTGACCATATGCTCTAAGGCCAATTCCTTGTCTTAATTGATCCATAGCATCGATGTGGTCCATCCACTTTCTATCTACTACTTGAAGAAGTATTACCCTCTCGATTTCTCTAAATTTATCGGCACCAAACTCGTTTTCTTTAGCCTGGTAGATCTCTTCTGCCTTTTCCATGATGGTATCAGCCAGCTTTTCTTTTCTTAGCCCCTTCTTATCAAGAGATTTTAATAATCCCTTCTTAATTCCAAATTGAGTAGCGGCATAATCCTCTAAGCCTTCTATGTCCCAATCTTCAACAGTATTAGTCTGTCTTGTAAAGATTTCTATATTTGATTCTACTAGACCCCTAGCCATCTCAGCAATGTGATCCTTTAAGTCTTCTCCTTCTAGTACCTTTCTTCTTTCACCATAGATTACTTCTCTTTGCTTATTCATTACGTCATCATATTTCAATACATGCTTTCTGATTCCAAAGTTGTTTCCTTCAACTTTCTTTTGAGCATTTTCTATGGTCTTTGTCAATAAGGAGTGCTCTAAAGGCTCATCGTCTGGCATATTCATACTATCAATAATACCTCTAAACCTATCACCCGCAAAGAGTCTCATCAAATCATCATCAAGGGATATATAGAATCTTGAGCTACCAGGGTCTCCTTGTCTACCAGCTCTACCTCTTAACTGATTATATATACGTCTAGATTCATGACGCTCTGTACCTATGATATGAAGTCCACCTACTGAAACCACCTTTTCATGCTCAGAATCTGTATCAGGTTTATATTTCTCTATTAAGGATTTATATACCTCTCGCGCTTCTATAACCTCTGGTATATCCACATCAAAGAAAGAATCCACAAGGGCTAGCACTTCATCATCATAACCCTTCTTTTTCATTTCTAACTTAGCTATATTCTCAGGATTTCCTCCAAGAACTATATCCGTTCCTCTACCTGCCATGTTTGTTGCAATAGTTACTGCACCAAATCTACCTGCCTGAGAAATAATTTCAGCTTCTCTTTCGTGCTGCTTGGCATTTAGGACCTCATGGGTGATGCCTTCTCTTTTAAGCCACTTAGATAAAAGCTCAGATTTCTCTATTGTAATAGTACCTACAAGAATAGGTTGCCCACTTGAATGTCTTTCCTTTATTTCATTTACTACAGCCCTAAATTTAGCTTCTTCGTTTTTATATACACTGTCAGCTAAATCCTCTCTTACCACTGGTTTGTTAGTTGGGATTTCCACAACGTCCATATTATAGATTTCTCTAAATTCGTCTTCTTCAGTCTTGGCAGTACCTGTCATACCCGAAAGCTTTTCATACATTCTAAAATAGTTTTGGAAGGTAATAGTTGCTAGGGTTTTGGATTCACTTCTAACGTTAAGGCCTTCCTTTGCTTCTATAGCTTGATGTAAACCATCGCTGTATCTCCTACCAAACATAAGACGCCCTGTAAATTCGTCAACTATGATTACTTCTTCATCCTTGACTACATAGTCAATATCCCTCTTCATAATAGCCTTAGCCTTTAGGGCTTGATTTATATGATGGGCTATTTCCATATTATCTACATCGGCTAAATTTTCCACACCAAAGAAACTTTCAGCCTTGGCTGTTCCATTTTCAGTTATGGATACACTTCTTCCCTTTTCATCTATAAGGAAATCTACTGTTTCCGCTTTAATCTCTCTATTAAATGGATCCTGTTTTTCCTCATTAGGGTCAATTACTCTACTAGTAAGATTTTTCACGAAATTATTTGCCACTTCATAAAGCTTTGTAGACTTGTCTCCTTGACCTGAAATAATTAGAGGGGTTCTAGCCTCATCAACTAAAATACTGTCAACCTCATCCACTATGGCATAATAAAGCTTTCTTTGTACCATTTCTTCCTTGTAGATCACCATATTATCCCTTAGATAATCAAAACCAAATTCGTTATTGGTTCCATAGGTAATATCGCTTTGATAGGCTTCTCTACGTTCTTTATTAGTAATTCCATGGACTATACATCCTACTGTTAATCCAAGAAATTCATAAACCTTCCCCATCCATTGTCTGTCACGGCTAGCCAAGTAGTCATTGACTGTAACTATATGAACTCCTTTTCCAGTGATGGCATTTAAGTAAGCGGGTAGGGTTGAAACTAAAGTCTTACCTTCTCCAGTCTTCATCTCTGAAATTCTTCCATGATGAAGGATTATTCCACCTTGAATCTGTACACCAAAGTGTTTCATTCCAAGGACTCTCCAAGATGCTTCTCTTACTACTGCAAAAGCCTCTGGCAATAATTGATCCAATGTTTCCCCTTTATTATATCTATTTTTAAATTCTTGTGTCTTTTCCTTTAATTCTTGATCGGTTAGCTTTGTCATTGTTTCATCCAAAGCCATAACCTTATCAACAAGGGATGAAATCTTCTTTAGCTCCCTATCACTATAGGTGCCAAAGACTTTATCAAATAAACCCATTAATGAACCATCCTTTCAAACTACATAAGTATTTTACCATTTTATCATTTATTGTAATTTTTCACAACTTACAAAAACATATACTTAAATTCTAAATAAGTTTAGGTATATGTTTTTTACTTAATACAAAAAATTAAAAAAATGCAGGATTTCTCCTGCATTTTATATTAAATCTCTGGTTGTATCAAACCATAGTTTCCGTCTTTACGTTTATATACTACTGAAATATCTTCAGTATCAGCATCTTGATAAACAAAGAAGTTATGTCGGAGAAGTTCCATTTGTAGTATGGCTTCCTCAGATGACATTGGTTTTAGTGTAAATTTCTTTCTCTTAACTAATGATGGTTTTTCATTATCATCTATAACTGGTAGGGGTACAACATTTTCAAATCGAATAGTTTCTGAATTTTGATATCTCTTTTGCAATCTTGTTTTATATTTTCTTATTTGTCTTTCAAGGATATCCACAGTCTTATCAATTGATGCATACATATCATCACTTGATTCCTCAGCACGTAGAATTGTTCCAGGTAGGTTTATGGTAACCTCAATAATTTTTCTATTCTTTTCTGTACTGAATGTAACATTACCTACGATGTCCCTTTGGAAATATTTGTCTAGCTTGCTCATTTTCTTATCAGTTACATCCCTTAGAGCTTGAGTTACCTCAACATTCTTGCCAGCAAAATTTAAATTCATAAACCCAACTCCTTTCATATATCGAGGCAAGTATTATCCTACCTCTATTAGTGGCGAACACCTAAAAACTACTAGGTTTTATGTCAGTCTCTCCCACATTGTTGTAATATTTGTAGAAACTTAAAGCTATTTCTCTAAATCTTAAAATTAAGGATTCTACTATTTGATACTATATTACCCACTATTGAGGATAAAACCAACATTAATTAATATATATATAATATTAATTTAATCTCTGTTATTAACATTGTGGACAAACTATTAAGATATCTGTGGATAATGTGGGCAACCCTGTGGAAAACCTTATAATCCTACTAAGGGTTTGGGGATTAATAGTTGATAAGTGTACTAACTTCATTTTAATTATGCTATAATTAATAAAAGTATTTAATATCAAAAGTAATTGCATAGCAATTACTTCACATCGTTATTAGTTGCTAATTCTTTAAACATTGATAAAACCATCGCCTTTGAATGTGGCCCAAGTGACATTTACCTTATATACATATTATTAACATTATGAGGTGTTATTATGAAAGAAGAAAAAAATTATAAAATTGGACTTAGGACTATAAAAACTGGTGTAGCCGTTGGTTTAAGCATGTTTATAGCTAGCCTTTTTAATTTAAAGAGCCCTATTTTTACTGGGATTGCAGCTGTTATGGCCATGCAGTCATCCGTTTCAGAGTCATTCAAATATGGAAAGGACAGGATGCTAGGTACTATTGTAGGTGCTCTTATAGGACTATTATTTTCATATTTCCTGCCATATAACTATTTATTTATGGCCTTAGGTACAATTGTAGTTATATATATCCACAATATCCTTGGATGGAACAAATCCTTATCCCTTTCTGCAATTGTTTTTCTAGCAATTTTTATCAATACGGAAGGAGCCAGACTCCCATATGCAACTAATAGGGTAATAGACACATTTATAGGGATTTCAGTAAGCGTTATGATAAACTATTTTGTTTTAGCACCAAATACCAAGGAATCATTTATCCAAAGAAAGATGGAAATTATAAAAATCTCTAGGGAGTTAATATACAATCTAGTTAAAAATAGAGAAGAAGTCCCTCTCGGGGACCTTAGTAAGGGAATCAGATCCCTTGAACAAACTTACAAAATATACAAGGAAGAGCTAAAGCTCCACATTACTAAGGGCAGTTTAGGAGAGAACTCCATTACTATTTTATCCCTTTTAGATGATGTCTATAAGGAATTAGAAACAATTATTAGATTGGATATGAGACCTATATTGAATGCTGAGAATGCTCAACTTTTCATGAAAATCTATTCAGAGGAGTTTATTCCACATGCTAGGGATAATAATGAAATGGATGTTGTCTATAACTATCACTTAGACAATATATTTAATAATATAATAAGAATAGATAATTTGTTAAATGAAGGGTCTGGAGAATAATTCCGGACCTTTTTTTAGAGTTTTTAAATTCCAATACCAAATTTAAACTAAATGAAGTGAAACTGAATTGTGAATTGTAAATCTTTAGTATATAATTAGTTTGAATGAAAGAGTGGAGGATAAAATGCAAAATTTAAACCTAGAAACAGTACACAGACTTGAAGGTCAAGTCCTTAAGAAACTTAATGATTTTATAGATGAAATTGTAGATATAGATGATCTCTTAGATGATATGAGTGATGAAAATCCTTTTTTTATAGATGACAGAGAACGGTCAGGCTTGAGGCTATGGGTAAGTTTAGACTATATTGATAGCAAGGGGAGGACCTTTATTCAAAGATACTTAAAAGAGCGGAGCGATAGCTTGTCTCATATGGAGATAAAGCTTTTTATGGATATGGATTATTCCTTTGTAAGCCTTTGTGAAATAGTTGACTTTGTTGATGATTACATGGTGGTACAGGATGTACTCCAAAACAAGGAATTCAAAATACTAGAACCCCATATGGGAGATATCTTAAATCCAGGGGAATTTTTATTTGTAAGAATATGCAAGATCATGGATTATTACATCTTTATGGGAGATATGAGCTATCTTCCTGAGTCATGTAAGACTATGTTTATGGAAAACTTCCTTATAGATTATAATCTCAGAAGAATAGATAATCCTAATCTTTCAGTTTATACCTATCTAAAGAAATTTTCCATAGAGCAAATTAAAAACTATAATAATTCCATTATAAATATACTAGAATCGGATGAGTTCCCTAATTCTACTTTCTTTGATGAATTAGATGACTTTGAAGAGTATCTACAAAATAAGAAAGATGCAAATACCATTCCAGAGGATATTTCTAATTTAATTGAGTTTTTTGACAACTATTTATCGGAGAAGAATTTAACCCTATACGATTTAGATCATTTTGACTTCAAAATGTTTTTTAAAGAAGCAATAAGAGATGGCTTCATTGGATCAAAGGAATCTCTAAATTCATATATCTCTACCCTAAAGAGATTTATGAACTATCTTTCAAGCCGCTATAAGGATTATAAGAATAGCTATAAGGATATATTGGAGATTAGTGAGAATAGATTTGAATATATGGCTAAACTAAAGAATTTTACTACCCCTTTTAATATCAATCGCTCATTAGAGAATAAGATTATGGGCTGGCTAAACGATATAGCAGTAAATCTTCTTATAGACTTTGATAGGTATATTCTCTATCTAATGGATAAGAGACCTGAATTGACACTTAAGAAAAATTTAAAAAGAAAGCATCTTCTGGAGTTAAGCGAACTTATTAACGATAGAATGGGCCTTGACAGTAAGTATGCAAATCAAGAGGATTATCCACTTATAAATATGTTCTATCATATTGGAATGAAATCAGGAATAACATCTATTGAAGCAAGTAGACTTGCTTTAACATCAAAGGGTACTAACTTTATTAGATTAAGGGATGAGGAGAAATTTGTGATTCTCTTTACAAGTATTTGGAATACCTCCTTCTTCCACCATGTTACAAAAAATAATGAAGACCTAATTGATTCTGCAATGAAAAACTTTACCAACTTGACATATTCTTTAGAGGAGAATAAATCCTACGAGGTAAAATATATATTGGACAAATTCGGGAATAATCTGGATTATCTTCTTGGGATAAATGAATACCTGAAACTTCTTGGTCTGGTAAGAACTAGCTTCTATCCAGCTTATACTTGGGAGATTACCAAGCTCGGAAAAATTGTCTTCCAATATCTTTACCACAAGATGCACAATTTACAATACTTTAGCGTAGTTAATTTAGATATGTATAGAGATAACAAAAAATAGTAAGGGAGGGTTTTATATGAAAAAGCTAAAGCTTGATGATTTCACTAGATACAAATATTTATCGGGTCTTACTTTTTCCCCAGATGGGAAAAATTGTGGCTTTGTAGTTCATAGTATAGACCTTGAAGAAAACAAATACCTTTCGAATATTTATATCCTGGATGAGGATAAGAATATAAGAAAGTTGACTTCAATGGGCGGAGAAAGAGCCATTGTTTGGCGAGATAAGTCTAAAATTCTCTTTCCTTCTATTCGAGACAAAAAACAGAAGGAACGTAAGGAAAAAGACGAGCCCTTTACGGTTTTCTATGAAATAGATATTAATGGTGGGGAAGCTAACGAATTTATGGAAATTCCACTTAATGTATCCACCATAAAAATCATAGATGATAAGACCTATGTTTTGTGTGCAGACTACAATCCATATCTGAAAATAACAGATGATAAGGAAAAATCCCTGAATGACTATAAGGACTCAAAGGACTTTGAAGTATTAGATGAGATTCCATTCTGGTCCAATGGTGTAGGTTATACTAATAAGAAAAGGAACAAACTATATATCTATAAGGAAGATACAAAAACCCTCCTTCCAATAACAGATGATTTTACAAATGTAGAATGTTATGAACTTAGTCCCGATAAAAATAATATAGTCTTAATAACATCCTCCTTCATAGATAAGATGAATATAAATACTAGGCTAAATATATATAATATTAAGGAGGACTCCTTAGAAGGTATATCACCTTTCCATGATTTTAACTATCAATACTGTAACTACTTAGATGACAAGATTGTTTTCATTGGAACCGATTCTAAGTCCTATGGATTAAATGAAAACTCTCGAATATATATATGTGATTGTGATGGACATAATACTCTTAAGATTTTAGATTTAGATTTTAGTAAGCATAATACAGTAGGGTCTGATTGCAGGTATGGTGGTTCAAGGGGAACTAAGCTAGAGGGAGATTTCCTTTATTTTACTACTACAGAAGGGTCAAACTCCTATATTAACAGAATCGATTCCAAAGGAAATCACAAAAGACTATCCGGTGATAAGGGTTCCATAGATGGATTCGACGTTAAGGATGGAAAGATATATTTTATAGGTCTTAGGGACTTAAGACTTCAAGAACTTTATTCCCTTTCTCACCAGAAACATGAGGAGTCTCAACTAACCCAATTTAATTCATGGGTTAATGAGGAGATTAGCATTTCAATACCTGAGAAGCTAATTGTTAACTCAGATAATGAAGCTCAAATTGAAGGTTGGCTTATTAAGCCAATCGGCTATGAGCCGGGCAAGAAATATCCAGCTATCCTAAGTATTCATGGGGGACCAAAGACTGTCTATGGAGAGGTATTCTACCACGAGATGCAGGTTTGGGCTAATAGGGGCTATTTCGTATTCTTCTGTAACCCTCGAGGAAGTGATGGATATGGTAATAGTTTTTCCGATATAAGGGGTAAATATGGAAGTATAGATTATGATGATATTATGAACTTTACTGATACGGTCCTTATAACATATCCAGATATAGATAAGGATAGAATTGGAGTTACAGGTGGATCCTATGGTGGCTTTATGACCAACTGGATTATAGGCCATACTTCAAGATTTAAAGCTGCTGCTTCCCAAAGAAGCATATCCAACTGGCTTTCTTTCTTTGGAACTAGTGATATTGGATATTTCTTTGCAGATGACCAAACTGATGATACTCCTTGGACTAACCCAGAAAAACTATGGGACCAATCTCCATTAAAATATGCTGATAGAGTTACTACTCCTACACTATTTATACATTCAGATGAAGACTATAGATGCTGGATTCCCGAAGGATTACAGATGTTTACAGCACTTAAGTACCATGGAGTAGAGTCTAAATTAGTAGTATTTAAAGGTGAAAATCACGAACTCTCTAGAAGCGGAAAGCCAAAGAGCAGAATCAGGAGATTAGAGGAGATTACTGATTGGTTTGATAAATATCTTAAGTAATTTGTAAATAGAATATAAATTCCTACTCCCGAAAAAATTTGACTGAACTAATGATTTCTTACTTGTAAATTGAAATGCTTAACAAGCTGAGTATGGGGTCTATCTTATGAGGGTGTTAAGCATTATTCAATTTCCTGCACAATAAAACAAAGTTCAGTTACCAAATTTTTTCGAAGTCGTGATAATTCACATTCTAAATACTAAACCGTGTACTTATCTAAAACTTATTGATAAGTATATTTGGAGGTCTTGATATGAAAGAATTCTTTATGAAGCTTCTAAAATATGAACCTGTTATATTCTTAGATCATTTAGCCTTTAGAACTGGAGAAGATAATATTTCTGCAGTAGGTGCGCAACTGGCTTATTTCTTAATTTTGTCCATTTTTCCTTTTATGATTGTATTACTTAATATACTCTCCTATACATCTTTTGTGGAAGCAGATTTTATTTATGATGCAATTCAACTTCTTCCTCTAGATATACAAAATATAATAATAAGCTTTGTCAATGATATAGTTGGTAGCTCTAGCCAAGGTTTATTATCAATTGCAGCCATTTTAGGAATTTGGACAGCATCATCGGGAGTAACCCCGGTAATAAGAGCTATAAATAAGGCTTACGATTGTGAGGAAAAAAGGTCTTTTCTAAAATTGAAGAGTCTATCAATCCTATTCACCATAGCACTTTTAGGCTTGTTGTTACTAGTAATAATTGCATTAGTATTTGGAGAAATTCTGGGAAGTAAGATATTTGAACTATTTGGATATGGAGAGTTCTTTCTTAAGATATGGGAAACTGTTAGAATTTTTATACCTGTGATATCTATGATACTCATATTTGCTCTTCTTTATAAGTATAGTCCCTGTTTCTCATTTAGAAAGAGCATAAAATTAAAAAGCACCATCCCTGGTGCAGTATTTACAACCTTTGGATGGGTGCTTATATCCCTCTTATTTTCATATTATGTTCAAAACTCAGCCAAGTACTCAACAACCTATGGAAGCCTAGGAGGAGTTATAGTACTCTTAGTCTGGCTTTACTTAATCAGTATGATTATGGTCTTAGGAGGAGAAATAAACGCCACTATCTCCTATTTCTCAAATAGACCTTTAGCTGTAAATAGGGAAAAAAGTGTACTTAGTAGAATTATAGATAAGAAAAGGTAATGTATTAGTTTTTTGAGGATGTTAAGGCCAGGCAGGTCACTGACTTTGCACCACTTTCAACTAAAAGGTTGGTACATTCATTAAAGGTTGAGCCAGTAGTAATTAAGTCATCAACAAGAAGTATTCTCTTATGAGCAAACTCCTTAGGATTCCTTATAGCAAAGGAATCCTTTAAATTTTTGTACCTTTCTATTCTATTAAGTGTATTTTGTTCCTTGGTCCATTTAGACTTAACTAGATTATTCTTTGACAGAGGTAAATTTAATTTCTCTCCTATGTAGGTGGCTAGAAGTTCTGATTGATTATAACCCCTTATGGCCTCTTTTCTCCTATGAATTGGTATATAGGCTATAAGATCCATTTCAAATATCCTTTTTTCCTTTATGGTCTTTAACATTAATTCACCCAAGGGCTTATAAAGGTAGCTTTTATCGTTGAATTTAAAATCATGGACCATTTCCTTTAGATACTTATTATAGCTAAGGCAATATAGGGTCCTATTCATTTTACCTGATTCTATCTCTACTTCCTTATGAAGGAATATCAACCTCTCCATGCATTCATTACAGATAAAACCCTGAACTATACCTGTCCTATCCTTACAGAGATAACAAAGGTTTTTAGTTGGAAATAATAAGCTCTTAAGACTCATAGTTTTCTCCCTCTCCAAAGAATGTTTGCATATATTCCCTTATCCTTCTATCCAATGATGAATATCTTTCTGCTATTAAATTGTTTCTTATCATCATATGCATATTTCTTTCATTTCCTACTAAGACAACCAGCCTTCTAGCCCTAGTAATTGCCGTGTAGAATAGATTTCGGGTCATGAGCATTGGTGGTCCTGAAGAGATGGGCATTATTACGACTGGAAACTCACTTCCCTGGGCCTTGTGGACAGTCGTAGCATAGGCTAGCATCAGTTCATCTAACTGTTTATAGTCATATTCCACTTCCTTATCATCATCGAATATGACCTTAAGTGTATTATCCTCATTATCAATTTCACTTATA
This sequence comes from uncultured Tissierella sp., assembly GCA_964590735.1. Taxonomy (GTDB): domain Bacteria; phylum Bacillota; class Clostridia; order Tissierellales; family Tissierellaceae; genus Tissierella_B. The sequence goes on along the minus strand of CAZPZN010000034.1, from coordinate 3,990 downwards.
TAACCGAAGTCACCATTGAATATCCCTTCACCTTTTGAGACTTCTTTACCATAATTAATTATTTTCCACTCCATCTTATAATTGTTTTTGGTCTGCATGACCTTGTCCCCAACTCTAAATAATTGATCCCCAACTTTCTTTTCATCCTTGAATTTTGATTTTGGATTTAAGGCATCTTGCAGATGTTGATTGAGGGAATGTATGCCTACATCCCCCTTCTTCATTGGTGTTAGAACCTGTATATCACTAATTGGATCCACTCCATAAAATGAGGGTAGTCTGTTCTTGTTTAATTCAGTAATAGTCTTGATTATGTCTGTAGAATTCTTTAAGGATATGAAAAAGAAATCCTTATCTTTCTCATTAAGAATTGGGACCTCCCCCTTATTCACCTTATGGGCATTGACTATTATCATGCTTTCCTCGGCTTGTCTAAATATTTCATCTAGCATACAAACCTTTATTGTTCCTGAGTTTATAATATCCTTAAGGACATTTCCAGGTCCAACAGAAGGAAGCTGATCAATATCTCCAACCAGTATCACCCTGGTGCCAGGACTAATTGCCTTTAAGAGACTGTTCATAAGGAGTATGTCTATCATGGAAGCCTCATCTATAATAATTACATCTCCTTCAATTGGACTATCTTCATCCTTAAAGAACTCTGCACTGTCTTCTTCCATAAATGATATCTCTAATAGCCTATGGATGGTTTTAGCTTCTCTTCCTGTGGTTTCAGTCATCCTCTTAGCCGCCCTACCCGTTGGTGCAGCAAGGGATACTTCAAGGCCCAAGTTTTCACATATAGTTATGATTGCATTGATGGTCGTAGTCTTTCCTGTTCCAGGCCCACCAGTAATGATAATCATCCCATTATTAAGCGACTCCTTTATGGCTTGAATTTGTTTATCTCCAAAGGAGATTTCCTCCTTCTTTTCAATTAATCTAATCTCCTTATCAGCATCTACCTCTAATTCATCAAAGTCATATCTAGAAAGCTCAATAATCTTTCTTGCCACACTATTTTCTGCCATATAATATGGCTTATAGTAGATGTCCATCTCACCATTATAATTAACAGCATAGAAAACATTCTTAAATACCAAGTCTCTTATTCCTTCTTCAATAATTTCCGAGTCTATATCTAAGAGCTTAGATGCCCTAATTACTAGTTCTTCCTTCGGAATATAGCAGTGACCTTCTGCAGCACAATCTTTGATTACATACTTAAGCCCCGCCTCACACCTATAAGGGGAGTCTATAGAAACCCCCATTTTATTAGCAATAGTATCTGCAGTTTTAAAACCTATACCATATATGTCATCTGATAGTCTGTAAGGATTCTCACTTATGGTCTTGATAGTTTCATTTCCATACTTCTTATAAATTTTAATTCCCTGATTCACGCTTATATCATATTGCTGAAGGTAGACCATAATATCCCTTAACTCTCTTTGTTCATCATAGGCTTCCATAATGGTTTGTAGCTTCTTATCTCCAATTCCTTCGACTTCCTTAAGTCTTTCAGGATTATACTGGATTATATCCAAAGCATCCAAGCCAAACTTCTCTACTATTTTCCTTGCAGTCTTAGGTCCAATATTGGGAATTAACCCAGATGCTAGATAGTTTTCAATGCCCTTCAGGGTAGATGGTACTACTATATTTATAGTGGAGAAAGAAAATTGTTCTCCATATTTTTTATGATATATAAGGTCTCCTTCTAAGGAGACCGTTTCATCCGTATTTATAAGGGCAGCATAGCCAACGATAGTAATATCACCATCGGATGTATTTAATCTTCCAACTGTATATCCATTGGCTTCATTTCTAAATATGATTTCCTCTATAACTCCTTCAATAACCATAACTACCCTCCTTTCAATAACTAGATTATATCAGAATCTATGGGATTCATCCATAGAATCTCATGACAGGCTAAGTAGATTAATTGGATATATGAATTTAATATATAAAAAAAACAAAACAGATGGAAATTCCATCTGTTTTGTTAGATCATTTAGTACTTGCAATTGTCTTTGAAAGCTCTGTTATACTTGCAGTCAAATCATTTAGTTTCCCCTCTATTCTCACCAAAAGATATATGGATATAACTATTGGAAATCCAAGATTTGCAATGCCAGAAAACATCTCTTCCATGGTTTCACCTACCTTTCAATACATTTAAATGAAATGAGCTTTATAATTCTTCAAGGCCGAAACCCTGAACAGATTTCTATATAATAACCGGCTTAGGTCATGATAAAGGGCCATAAGGCCCTTTATTAAAACTCCATTTCATTGATATTAGTCGTTATGACTCTAGCAGCTGAGATCCCTACATAGTCTCCATTCTTTGTTGCAAAGATATTGTTACTTATAATACTTTGCATTGCAGCCTCTATTTCACTAGGTATTAGATCTTCTCTAGGTTCGTCCAGGCTTATTCTGCTTACCTTCTCTAATGAGTCTAAAAAATCCATCTCTAGTCTAACCTTGTCCATTATTTCACCTCCTTTATATCAACTAACAACTAACTGTGATAAGATTTGTTATTGTTCCCTGCCTTTCTACTCTTCTGTCAATGTGGTCTCCTCTATTCTCTTTACTCTTAGTAAAGATTTACTTTGAAGACCTGCCAATGCCAATGCAGTTCCATGAATGTTTTCATCTGCAGAATCCACTTTGATGTTGTTTAGGGTCTTAGATTTAATCTTTTGCTTGTTGTCTACCATTCCATCATCAAGTTCAAGTTTCAGTGAAAGCCTATCCTTAATACCTATAACAGCCATTTGCTCACCACCTTTCATCCAGTATTTTTACTGCTTAATTAGTATATAGAATGAGGTGGGTATTTTTACTATGGCATTTATGAATATTTTTTACTTTCACCTTTAGAAATTAGAAGAATATATTAAAAATAAGGTGGATGCATTCAAAACTCCATCTCCTTTCAATATCTAAAGTCGGAAATTCCTAGATTTAAACCAGAAACAAACTTAAAGAAAGGTGGTTTTTATGGTAATAAATCGTTACAAAAGTATCCAAAGGATTCATCTAATCATATTATTGGTAAATGCTCTAACAGCAATATCTAAGCTCTTAGTTGGTTTTTATACTAATTCTGCTTCCATAAGTGCAGATGGATTCCATTCTATGACAGATGGCCTCAATAATATAGTTGGAATGGTGGGAGCTTACTTTGCCTTTCAACCAATAGATGAAAAACATCCCTATGGGCATAGAAAATTTGAAACCATGACTACCCTCTTTATTAGCGGACTTCTTTTATTAACTTCAATTAATCTCTTAAAAGGGGCATATTATAGGATTATAAATCCGGTAACTCCTAGGGTTACGACTCTAAGCTTTATAGTCATGATATTTACAATTTTTATAAACTTGTTTGTTACTATATATGAAAGAAGACAGGGAATCTTATTAAAAAGCGACTTTTTAGTTTTAGATGCCACCCATACCTTAAGTGATGTATTCGTTTCTATAACGGTTTTAATCACCCTAATAACGGTCAAATTGGGTTTAGTATGGGTAGACACTTTATTATCAGGCTTTATTGCTATTATGATAGGAAAGGCAGGGATAGATATTATAAACAGCGTAACTAATGTGTTATGCGACGCAGTAGTATTGGACCCTGAAGATATTTCTGATTTTGTAACTGAATTTGATGAGGTATATTCCTGCCACAAAATCAGATCTAGGGGTCGGGATGATGATATTCACGTTGACTTACACCTTGTTGCAAAGTATGATATGACACTTGCGAATGCACATAAGCTAGTCCACAAGATAGATACTGCCATGAAAACAAGGTTCCCAGGCGTCACCGATGTAAATATTCATGTTGATCCAGTAGAATACTACAAAAATATAAAAAAGGTAGACTAAATTAATAGTTTACCTTTTCTTTTAATATTTAAATATCAGAGGTAATTGCGTAGCAATTACTTCACACCATTGCAACGAGGT
>CAZPZN010000033.1:0-16833 GCA_964590735.1 uncultured Tissierella sp. | reverse complement strand
ACAATATCAAGGGTAAATATTATGGCGGATCCAGATATATTAGAATGGATAGCCGAAGGGGAATTTCTATTAACCACTGCCTATTTCTTTGAGAAAAAGAATATAGAAGATCAGAAGCAAATGATAAAAGTATGTTTTGATAACAAACTAGCTGGAATTGGTATCAAAATCTCCCCCTGTATAGATAGTTTGAATCAAGAGGTAATAGAATATGCAAATAAGTTGAATTTTCCTGTTATAGATATTCATGAATCCATACCTTTATCCGATATTATGATGATAGCAATAAGGGAAATATTCAACAAACAAGCTTCCTTGCTTGAAAGAATAGAAAAGGTTCATGAAAAATTAATGGGAGTTATGTTGGAAGGTAAAGGTTTCAAGGAAGTATTAAGTATAATTCAAGAGAATATTAAGAATCCTGTGCTGCTTAGTCTATCATTTTCAAATGAAATCATAGAAGATTTTGGTGAGGAAAATGACTCGATAAAAAAAGAGCTTCTAAATGAAGTGAGGATATTCTATGAATCTAAAGGAGGAGGAGATAGGCTAAAAAGATTGAACGAGGATAAGGTTCTTGTTGGTGGAAAGTATGTAGATAGGATGATAATGCCAATTATGTTAAATGATCAAGTACATGGACATTTATTTTCATGGTCTACTCAAATGCCCCTTGGTGGGTTTGATTTGGCAATAATTGAGTCTGCATCAACAACTTTAGCGCTTTCAATCCTTCAGGATCTATCGGTTAAAGAGGTAGAGTTAAGATATCGTTCAGATTTCTTAGATGATTTAGTTTCTCCTGATGTAAAACGTAAGATGAAAGCTCTAGAGAGGGCAAGATATTTTAACCTTAAGGAAGATGATTACTATCTCATTGAAGTAATGAGTATAAAACCAAAGGAGCAGGAATTTACCGATAAAGATTTGGAGTTTGACGTCTACGGCGATTATGTCAATAGCTTCATTAAATCTATTGAAGATCTTTTAACCTACTATAATCTAGAAGGCGTTGTTTCTACTAAAGTAAATGGAATACAAATACTTCTTGGTTTTCCTGATATGAAGAATATAAATAAGAAGATTCATAACTTTAATGAGAAATTAAAGGATGCATTCTTCAATAGGTACAAGCATATGGATTTAAAGGTAGGTGTAGGCCGAGTATATAAGAATCTAGATAATGTACATAAAAGTTTTCTGGATGCTGTTAGAACTGTTCGTATTGGTAAGTCCATTACTTCTAAGGAAATAGTAACATATGATGAGTTAGGGATATTTAAAATCCTTAGTCAGGACTATTTAAATGATGAACTAGAGGATTTTTACAATACTACTTTAAAGTCTCTAGTTGATTATGATAATAAAAAGACTACGGACTTAATTCCTACTTTAGAATCCTTTTTTAGAAATAATGGAAACTTGACTAAGATATCTAAGGATTTATTTACCCACTACAATACAGTTCTATATAGAATCGGTAGAATAAATGAAATTACAGGAATGAATTTAGAAGATCCTCATCATAGATTAAATCTTGAAATTGCACTAAAGATAAAGGAACTTTTGGGGAAGTAATGCAGTGAATAACGAATAGTGAATAGTAACAACAAGAAAAGACAAAAGAGGAGATTCCTCCATTTCAGTCGGAATGACAAACACACTGGTTGTCATCTCGACCTACGTGGAGAGATCTCCTCTTTAAATCTTAGTTCTTACCTTTTAGTTGACTTTTATTCCTCTACTAATGCAACGGCTCTTATAGGAGAACCTGTACCCTCTCTAATCTTTAGCGGAAGTCCAATGTATAAAAATCTCTTATTAACTAACTCGCCTAGATTACAAAGGTTTTCAGTGTTTGTTATGTTGTATTCTCCACATACTAGATGGGCAGAGAAGTCGTTATCATCAGGAGTTAAATCTATTGCTGGAGCATCTACTCCCATATTTACAACTCCTTGTTCCGCTAACCATTTTGCTGCATCATAGCTCAATCCTGAATACTCTTTTTGGAACATATCAGTTCCGAAGTTTCTGTCATGATGACCTGTGTAAAGAAGAACAATTTCTCCCTTTCTTATTTCCTGTCCAGAGTTTTTTAAAGCAGCTTCCAAATCCTTAGGCTCTATATAGGAAGGATATCTTATGTGACTAACATCAAGACATATTGCACTACCCCAGAAATACTCTAAAGGCATATTGTCTATAGTAGGACCGTTAGGATTGTACTCCCATACTCCGTCACTATGTGTTCCTGCATGCTCACTTATAAGCAAATTTCTTGCTGAAAAGCCAAGGGTTTTACTGCCTGTGTCCTTCATGCTTTGTTCATGAGTTTGGTTTGTCATTATGAATGTTTTTTGATGAATTGGAAATATAGTCATTCCTTGATAAATTTCTTGTGATAAATCAACTAACTTTAGACTCAATATTACTCCTCCTTTAATAAACATACTTAATCTATTATAAGTATATAATAAGTGCTTTCACAATGATATATGTAATATCTACAAAATATTAGAAAAAACATACAAATAAAAGCCGGTTATTTATGAAAACCTAGCAAAATTTTATAAGAAAATTACAAAGTTAATTAAGGGGCTGTGTGTTATTATTAACCTAACGAAAGAACGAGGTAAATCTCGTTACACAATGGTGCGAAGAAATTGATAAGTGATTTCTTCTTCCAACATTTATAAAGGGGGATTTAAATATGTTTGATGTAATAATTAAAAATGCTAGCATCCCACAAGGTGATAAAACCACTTTAACTAACATTTTAGTAAAAGATGAAAAAATAGCTGGATTTATTGACAATGTAGATAACATTGATTCTAAAGAAGTAATTGATGCAAAAGGAAATTTAACATTACCAGGTTGTATTGACTCACATACTCACTTTATGTATCAAGGATTCCCGCACAGAGAAAATTTTCTAACAGGATCAGCTGCTGCTGCTAGAGGTGGAGTTACAACTGTAATCGATATGCCTTGCTGCTCAGTACCTTCAGTTAGAAGTGCTAAACAATTACAACTTAAAGTCGACCTAGTTCAACCACAAGCTTTAGTAGACTTTGCTCTATGGGGTGGAGTAACAGGTGAAGACGTTAGAGAAGGTTGGTTAGACCATGTGCAGGAACAAGCTGATTTTGGAGTAGTTGCTTTTAAAGCTTACATGACACCGTCAGTTCCTACTTTTCCTAGAGTAACTGACCCAGAAATGTTTGAAGCATTTAAAGCAGTTGCAAAAACAGGTTTACCAGTTGGAATTCACGCTGAAAACTATGCAATGTGTGACTATTATGTTAATAAATTTAAAGAAGAAGGCAGAACTGACGCACCAGCTTGGGAAGAAGCAAGAATGGAATTAGCTGAGCAAGTAGCTATTGAACTTGGAATAAGCTTTGCTGAAGCAGCAAATGCTAGACTTCACATCGTTCACATGGCACTTGGAAAAGGCGCACAATTAGTTAAGGCAGCAAAGGAAAGAGGATTAAAAGTTACAGCTGAAACAACTCCTCATTACTTGACACTTGATGTTAAAGAAACTATGACTAAATATGGTGCGTTTTCAAAAATTGCTCCACCATTAAGATCTAGAGCAAACCATGGTCTTCTTTGGGAAGGACTTAATAACGGAAGTGTAGACTTCGTTGCAACAGACCATGCACCATATGAAATCGAAAGCGAAAAAGCAGACAGAGATATATGGACAGCATTCCCAGGAATCCCTGGAGTAGAAACTATGGTTCCTATAATAGTTAATGGATATAATGAAGGCAAATTAAGTCTTTCAACAATGGTTAATGTATTAAGTAAAAATGCAGCTATCCACTATGGTCTATATCCAAAGAAAGGTGCTATGGAAATCGGTTCAGATGCTGACTTTACAATAGTAGATTTAAATAAAGAATGGACAATTGATGTTAAAGAAGAAGCTTCAATGTGTGGATACACTCCTCTTGAAGGAATGAAATTAAAGGGTAGAGTTGAAAAGACTATAGTACGTGGACACCTAGTATTTGTTGATGAAGACGCAAGTTCACTTGCTAACTTAACTGATGAAGAACTACAAAGAATAATTCACAACTTCCCTGAAGGAGTTACTGAAACATACGCTGAATATTTCGAACAATATCCACATCTAAACAGTGCTGAGTATGAAGTAAGTTATAGAAAACAACATCCTGAGCTTATTGACCAACATATCAGAGGAATAAAAGGTATTAAGAGTAATCCTGGTTTCGGACAATGGGTTAAGAGACAATCTATTCAAGAATTACCAAGACAAATTAAATACTAATTTGTAATTTTGACTGGAGTGATAGCGGAATGGAGAAATCTCCTCGTTTAAAAAACGGAGATTCCTCGGCTACGCTCGGAATGACAACTAGGAAATAGAATGATATAAATTTTTAAATAACATGGGGGACAAAAAACCTTGTTCCTCAAGTATATAAATATTATAATATAATGAATGGAGAGATATATAAAATGACTAAACACGCAATTGTAGTAATCGATATGCTTAATGACTTCGCTAACCCAAAAGGAGCTTTATATTGTGAAGGAGCTGGAAGAATAACAAAAAATCTTCAAGAACTTTTCAAATGGGTAAGAGCAAGAAATGCAGCAGGTAATGATGACGTTCAATTAATTCATATTCAAGAAGCACATAGAAAGAATGATGCAGACTTTAGAGTAAGACCAGTTCATGCAGTAGATGGAACTTGGGGATCAGACTTTATACAAGAGTTATACCCAGAAGGAGAAGAGTATAGAATTAAGAAGAGAAGACATAGTTCATTTGCTCATACAGATCTTGACTTATACTTAAGAGAAGAAAATATAGATACAATTTGTGTAACTGGTACTTGGACTAACGTATGTGTTAGAGCTACAGCTACAGATGCCCTTGCTAAAGGATACAAGGTAATTTCCTTAGTTGACGGAATAGACTCTAAAACTCCAGAAATGCACGAGTCAGGTTTAAGAGACTTAAGTATCTTTACAAAACTAATGACAATAGGCGAGTTCACTGAAGCTTGGGATAATGGAATTGACCCATGGGTAGGCGGAGCAGGAGACCCTGAAAACAAAGTAAAATAACAAATGTGTAAGGGAAGGTTTTGCCTTCCCTTATTGACATAAGGAGAGATAGATGTGAGAATAGTTGTAGGGATCTCAGGAGGGAGTGGAGCAATCTACGGAGTATCTCTCTTGAAGGCATTAAAAGAACTTAATGTTGAAACACATCTGGTAGTTAGCACCATGGGAGAATATGTGACCAATCATGAGTGTGGAGTGAGCCTAGAAGACCTTAAGTCTATGGCAACCTACTACCATGATAATAAAAACCTTGCAGCACCAATATCAAGTGGTTCCTTTAAGGTTGATAAAACAATTATTGTACCATGTTCTATGAAAACTGTCGCAAGTATTGCTAATGGTTTTTCAGATAATCTTCTAACAAGAGCATGTGATGTAACATTAAAGGAGCAAAGAAAACTGATACTGGTTCCAAGGGAAACTCCATTGAGTCAGATTCATCTAGAAAATATGTTGAAACTTTCAAGAATGGGAGTTACTATATTTCCACCAAGTCCAGGCTTCTACAATCATCCTGAAACGCTTGAGGATGTGGTTTTAAACATAACTGGAAGACTTCTTGATATGCTAGATATAGATAATAATCTAATAAAAAGATGGAATGGACAGTAGAAGGGAGGGTAGAGTTTGGAAAAACAAATGCTAAGACATACAATAGATAGGTTGAAGAGAACTGATAACCTACTAGAATGCAACAAAGAAGTAGACTACATTTATGAAATGGGAGCAGTACTAAAAGCTTTTCATAACAAGACACCTATTTTATTCAACAAGGTTAGAAACAGCAACATGAGAACTATAGGTGGACTTTATGGAAATCGAGATTTAATATTTGACTCTTTAGGTGTAACTAAAGAAAATCGTAATTTTAAATTTATGGATGCATTGGTGAACCCTATGCCATACAAGGTTTTAAATAATGGACCTGTTAAGGAAAATAAAATTACATCGAATATTGATATAATGAAAATAATCCCTGTAAATAAGTTCAATGGATTAGACTCTTCAAGCTTTATTACTGCTGGGGTTATGGTTATAAAAGATCCTGAAACCGGCAAGTTTCATACATCAGTTAGAAGATTGCAAGTAAATAAGGGAAACAGTTTATCAGCACTTATTGGTTCCTTTAAGCTTACAAATGACATTAAAGAACTAGAAAAACAAGGTAAGTCCTTGGATGTTGCCATAGTTCTTGGATATGATGCACAGTTTTTACTAGCAAGTCAATATTCAAGTGCAACTTATGGAGTAGATAAATACGAGTTAGACAGTGCTTTAAGAGGTGAGCCTCTAGAGTTAGTTAAGTGTGAAACTAATGATTTGTTAGTACCAGCACATGCAGAAATAGTAATCGAAGGTCGTATTGTAGCAGGAAAAAGAGAATTAGAAGGACCTTTTGGAGAGTTGATGGGTTACTATGGTAAACAAGCTCCTCATCCAATAATAGAAGTATCAGCGATTACTCATAGAAACAACCCTATTTATCAGACTGCTTTCCCATGTGAGGAAGAGCATTTAACAAATGGTCTAATAAGAGAAATGGAGTTGTACTACTATCTAAAGAACATTATGGATGTAAAAGATGTATATGTTACTGAAGGTGGAGGCTACAGATTTAATGCAGTAGTAGCTATAAATCAGTTAAGAAATGGTGAAGCAAAATCAGCCATACTTTCTGCCTTAGGTTTAAATAAGGACTTAAAACAAGTTGTAATAGTAGATGATGATGTGGATATTTATTGGGAAAGGGAAATTGAATGGGCAATAACTTCCAGATCTCAAGCTAGTCACGATGTAGTTATAGTGCCTGGAGCATTAGGCTCATCTCTAGAACCATCTCATGATATCCATGGAATAACAGATAAGATAGGTATTGATGCAACAAAGCCACTAGATGGTAATGGGAAGTTTGAAAGAGCATTCATACCAGGCTACGAAAACATAGACATTAATAGATATTTTTAATGATGTTTTTAAATTAAGTTAAGAGGGTGTAAATATGAGAGAAGCAATAGGAATGGTTGAAGTAAGAGGGTTAGCCGGTGCCATAGAAGCTGCAGATTCAATGCTTAAATCAGCAGATGTAAGGATTATGAACTTTCAACTAGTAGGATCAGCCCTTGTAACTATAACGGTAACTGGTGATGTTGCTGCTGTTCAAGCCGCTGTTGATACAGGAAAAGAAAGAGCTTCACTAATTGCAGATGTAGTATCAGCTAACGTGATACCAAGACCACATGATGAAGTTGATAAAATATTTATGTAATTGTACTCTTTAATAGGGGTGATTAAATGAATCCATTAGCAATGATTGATATGAAAAGTAAATTAAAAAACAATGCATCTGGTAACATCAATACTAATAGAAACAATTCTTATAAAAGTAATGAAGGAATCAATGCATTTACAATGAGTAATCTTACTCATATAGAAAACAATTTGATAAAAGATATTATCCAAGGTGAGAAAAAGGCAGAGCAAGTATCAGAAGTAAATAAGGTTATCTCACTAGAGGAAGCCGTGAAGAACATTAGAAATGGCCGTTAGGTGGAGGTGTGAAATGAATAAGGCACTAGGTCTTATAGAAGCACAAGGGCTTACAACAGCTGTAACAGCCCTAGATGCAGCAAGCAAAGCGGCTGACATCGTTTTAGTAGGAATGGAAAAAGTAATTGGTCTAGAAAAAGGTGTAGGCGTATCTATAAACATAGCTGGTGAAGTTGCTGCAGTAAAGGCAGCAGTAGAAGCCGGAGTAATAGCTGGAAACAGAGTGGGAAGAGTAATATCAAGCCACGTAATACCAAGACCTCATGATGAAATAGATAAGCTAATTGAAAAATTCGGAAACAACATCAAGAAAGAAGAAGTAAAGGTAGAACCTAAGCCAAAAAAAGCACCAGCGAAGCCAGTTGAAACAAAAAAACCAGAAGAAAAACCGGAATAACGAACTTGTCATTCCGAGCGCAGCCGAGGAATCTCGGGTCTTGCTTCGAAGGCTAGACCCATACAACTGTGAACTGTGAATTTAATTATATATTATAAGGAGGATTTATAAATGAGTCAAGCATTAGGATTAGTAGAAACTAAAGGATTAGTAGGTAGTATTGAAGCAGCAGATGCTATGGTTAAAGCAGCTAACGTTACATTAGTAGGATATGAAAAGATCGGATTTGGTCTTGTAACAGTTATGGTAAGAGGAGATGTAGGTGCAGTTAAAGCAGCAGTAGATGCAGGAGCAGAAGCAGCTAGATCAGTTGGAGAACTTCATTCAGTACATGTAATACCAAGACCACATGCAGAGGTAGAAAGAGCAATTTTAAGCCAATACGAATAAAGTTAGGTGTTTTAAATGACTAAAACTAATATCACTTCAAATATCCTTGAGAATATTACAAAGAGAATTTCCACTCAGGGTTTTTCCAATACACAGGGAAAAGCTCTGGTGGTCTTCAATGGCACTAATATGAATTTTGCTAAAAATAGAGGTTTTATTGAGGATATGAAGAAGACCTATGAGATTTCAATAGGATTCTCATTTATGGCTGAAAGGCTTTTAGATACTAAGAAGATTATCGACGAATTAAGACCAGCTCACGTATTTAGGGAAGAGGATATGTTGAAGCTTAAAGAAATCTTAAAGGATTATTCTATTCTAGTTGGACCCAATATTTCTATGAATACACTATCAAAAGTGTCCACTGGAATGGTAGATAGTTTTATATCCAATATAATATGGTCATTTCTCTACTTTAGTAAAGAGGTATATCTTGATTTTGACTCCGTAAGAGAATTTATGGGTGAGAGATCTAAGAATGAAGAGATAGAAAGGATCATTGAAAATCATATATCCACGCTTATAAAAATGGGAGCTTTAGAAATTAATTCTGCTGATATTCTAAATAATAAATTAATAAATAAAGGTATCATAACGACTAATGCTATATCGAGTGATGATGCTTCACATAAAATTATAAGACAAAAGGGTTTAATCTCTGAAAAGGATATCGTAAATTTAGATAAAAATCAAAATGTGTTAATTGTAGAAAAAAACACCTTGATAACTCCTTTAGCAAGGGATAAAGCCAAAGAACTTGGTATTAAAATTGAGAAAAAATAGGAAGGGGGGCAATAAATGCGTGTAGGAAAAATAATAGGTACAGTAGTTGCAACCAGAAAAGATGAAAAACTGGTAGGATGTAAACTTATGATAACACAGCCTCTCACATTTAATCTGGAACCCCTAGGTGAACCGTTGATTGCAGTGGATACTGTAGGAGCAGGAATCGGAGAAGTAGTTCTATTCACAACAGGAACAGCTGGAAGAATTGCAGCAAGAAAATTAGATTCTCCAATAGATGCCTCTATAATAGGCATAGTGGATAATATTGATATACCAGACATAACTGACTAAGGAAGGAGGCAAATTCTTGAGTGACGCAAAATATTTAAAGAAAGCAATAGAATATAGAAAACTTATAGATGTACTCATGGGTGATAAAATCTTTGCTGATACTGTATTGATTAACGGAAGTGTAGTTAACGTTATTACTAGAGAAGTCTATAAGGCTGATATAGCAATTAAAGGATCATATATATTATTAGTAGGAAACTGTAGGGATTTAATTGGACCAAAAACTGTGGTAATAGATGTAGAAGGAAGATACCTATCCCCAGGTTTTATAGATTCACATATGCACTTTGAAAGTTCTATGCTAACTATTACAGAATTTTCAAGACTATCAATACCATCAGGAACTACTACTCTAGTAGCTGACCCTCATGAAATTGGTAATGCTTTAGGACCTGTAGGAATGAAGGCAATGGCAGATGAAATCGACAAGGTTCCTAATAACGTATACCTAGTAGTGCCTGCAATGACTCCAGATTCACCAGACTTGGAAACAGCAGGTTACGATGTAACATCAAAGGATATGGAGGATCTACTAAACTATAAAAACATCATTGGTATTGGAGAGCTTCAAGGTTTCTCCAATGCAAAGCACGTATATAGAAATACTCCAGAAGTAATAGATGATTTAGTTGCATCTACAGTATATGCTAGTAGTAAAGGCATGGTAGTAGATGGTAATGCACCAGAACTCTTTGGTAAAGAACTTGCAGCTCATATTATTTCAACTGGTGGTAAATGCTCATGTCATGAGACTACTACTAAGGCTGAAGCTGTAGAAAAACTTAGACAAGGTGTATACCTATTCATGCGTGAGGGCTCAACTCAGAAAAATATGGGTGAATGTATTAGAGCCGTAACAGAAGAGGGAATGGACTCTAGACGTTGTATCCTGGCAACAGATGACATGGTAGCAGCTGATTTAGAGACCTTAGGACATATGAATGAGATAGTAAAGAGAACTATCAAAGAGGGAGTAAGCCCTATAGAAGCAATTCAGATGGTAACAATAAACCCTGCAACATATTTCGGATTAGAACATGTTGGAGTACTATCCCCAGGTAAGCAAGCAGATATTGCAATAATAAGTGATTTAGAGCAAATGGTAGTAGAAGGGGTATTATTGAAGGGAAATATAGTAGCTTCTCAAGGAGAACTTCTTATAGACCTACCAACATACACATATCCTGATACAGTGAAGAACTCCGTTAAGGTTCGTGAACTTAGTGAAAGAGACTTCGAAATCCAAGCAGAAGGCTCAACAGCTAGGGCTAGAGCATTAGTAGTTATTCCAGACCAGAACTTAACTGACAAACATGAGGACACAGTTAGAGTGCAAAATGGAGTGGCCCAGCCTGATTTATCAAAAGATATGCTACCTGTAGCATGTGTTGAGAGATATGGTAGAAATGGACAGATAGGAAAGGCATTCCTTAAGGGATTCGGATTAAGTGATGGTGCTTTTGCAGAAAGTGTTGCCCACGATACTCACAATATAATGGTAGTCGGAACTAACTATAGAGATATTGCTATTGCAGTTAACAAGGTAGTAGAAATGGGTGGTGGAATAGCAGTAGCTAAGAGAGGAAGAGTATTAACTGAAATGAGACTTCCAGTAGGAGGACTTATTACAGATGAGTTAAATGGACATGAGGTAAGTAGTAAGATAGCCGAAGTTGAAGATGTTATAATCAGAGAGCTTGGTTGTAAGATTCACGCACCTTTAATGCATTTATCCTTCCTAGCATTGTCAACTTCACCAACATGGAAGATAACTGATAAGGGTTTAATAGATGTAAATAACTTCAAGATTCTTGAACCTATAGTTTATTAATCTTGGATTATTAGTAAGATAATTTTGTTATAATATAGGCCGACTTCAAAAAATGGAGGCGGCCTTAAATCTCAAAGTGAGGTGTACTTATGGCCTTGAATCAAGTATATAATGGTAATTCAGTTAAAGAAGTGATGGAATTACTTCAAGAGCACAAGGAGGACGCAAAGATTATAGCTGGGGGAACAGACTTAGTAGTAGCTATAAGAGCTGGAAAAGTAGACCCTAAGGTAATGATAGATGTTTCCAAGATCGATGAGTTAAGAGAAATAAAGTCAACTAATGATGAAATTCATATAGGAGCAGCGGCAACCTATACAGAAGTAATAGAAAGTGAATTATTTGATAAGAATCTATACGGGCTAATAAAAGCATGTAGAATGGTAGGTTCTCCTCAAATAAGAAACAAGGGAACCCTGGGTGGAAATATTGCCAACTTGGCTGCGGCAGCAGACTCAATACCACCTCTTATTGCATTAGATGCAATTCTTGAAATAGGAAGCTTGAGAGGATATAGGCAGGTTTCTGTCGCAGACTTCTTTAGCTCTAATAAGGAACATGGACTTAAAAGTGATGAGTTACTTATTTCTATAAAATTTAAAAAGCCCAAAGCAAATCAATTCTTAAGCTTTAGTAAGCTGGGATTAAGAAAAGCCCTAGCTATATCTAGAGTAACCTTGAGTAGCCTTGTGGAAGTAGAAAATCAGATGATAAAAAATATAGCTCTTGCTTCCGGATCCATAGGTAAATACCCTATGAGAGAACCAGAGGTAGAAAAAGCACTTATAGGTAAGAATTATGATGATAATATCCTAGAATATGCAATTCAATCACTACAGAGCTCAATGGATGAAAGACTTGAAGGAAGGTCCACTCTTCCATACAAGAGGACAGCTATAGTTTCCTTGTTTGAGGAAGTTCTAGAAGACACTAATAGGTACTATTCCGAGGTGAATATATGATGGAAATACAACTGGTTATTAATGGTATCAATTATAAAGTAGAAATAGATGTAAATATGAGACTGATAGATCTATTAAGAGATAAGCTTGGACTTATTGGCACTAAAGAAGGTTGTGGAGAAGGAGAGTGTGGTGCTTGTACTATTATTATGGATGGGGAAAGTGTTAACTCATGTATGGTAATGGCTTTCCAAGCTAAGGATTCAAATATAATTACAATAGAAGGTTTAGAAGAAAATGGTGAATTACATCCACTTCAAAGAGCATATATGGAAGAAGGCTCAGTACAATGTGGTTTCTGTATACCTGGTCTAATAATGTCAACTAAAGCCCTCTTGGATAAACATCCTGAACCAACTAGAGAAGAGATAAGAGAAGGAATGTCAGGAAATCTATGTAGGTGTACAGGATATAATAAGGGGATAGATGCAGCCCAAAAGGCTATAGAGTATTTAAAGGAGGAGGCAGAAGCATAATGACTACTTTAAAAACTGTTGGTAAAAGTGTAATAAGAGTAGATGCCTACTCAAAGGTTACAGGCAAGGCCCTATATCCACAGGATATATATATGGATGATATGCTATATGCTAAAACTCTTAGATCAAAACTGCCTCATGCTTACATAAAAATTGATACATCAGAGGCTGAAAAAGTTGAAGGAGTAGTAAGGATATTCACTCATAAGGATGTTCATTTAAATGAGCATGGTGTTGTCTTAAAGGACCACAATGTATTTGCTGGGGATAAAGTTAGACAAATTGGAGCTCCCATAGCCTTTGTTGTAGGTGAATCAGAAGAAGCCTGCATTGATGGTATGAATGCCATTAAGGTAGATTATGAAGAAATACCTGCAGTATTTGATCCAGTAGAAGCCATGAAGGAAGATGCCCCTAAGGTCCATGGAGATTCTAATATAATCTTCCATTATAAGCTTAGGACAGGAGATTTGGAAGAAGGCTTTAAGAACTGTGCAGCAATTGCAGAACACACATATTCAACCCATATGCAAGAACATGCCTTTCTTCAACCTGAAGCAGGAGTATCTTACATGGAAGAGGATGGAACTCTTGTGGTAGCAGTTGCTACTCAATATCCTCATTATGATAGAGAGGAAATAGCAAAAACCTTAAACCTTGAAGAAGAAAAGGTGAAAATATTAAATACCAATATAGGTGGAGCATTTGGAGCAAGAGAAGACATTACCATGCAGATTCATTTAGCACTAGCAGCTCATACTCTAAATAGACCTGTAAAAGTAATCTTCGACAGAGAAGAGTCATTCCTGGCTCACTCTAAAAGACATCCAATGGTTATGAAGTATAAAACAGGAGCTGACAAGGATGGATATCTTCAAGCTATGGAAGTAGAAATCATAGGAGATTCTGGAGCCTATTGTTCATGGGCTATTAATGTACTGAGAAAGGCTGGGGTTCATGCAACAGGTCCATATCATATACCAAATGTAAAGGTAGATTCCTATGCTGTATATACCAACAACCCATTTACCGGTGCTATGAGAGGCTTTGGAGCAACTCAGGTTCCAAATGCTGCAGAGCAACAAATGGATATTTTGGCTGAAAAACTTGGTATAAGTCCTCTTGAAATAAGACAAAAGAACATATTTAAGACTGGTTCCAAGACTGCCACAGGCCAGGTGCTTCTAGAAAGCGTACCACTGGATAGATGTTTAGATGAAATGTCTAAACGATATGATGAATTCCTTGCACTAAAGAATGTGGATGAATCAGTAGAGGAGGGTGCCCTATGAAGAAGCGTGGAGTTGGTCTAGGCTTATCCTTTTATGGAACTGGATATGGTAACGGATTTCCTGATGTATCTAATGCAGAGGTAGAATTACTGGAAGACGGCAAAATTGGCATATTTGTAGGGGCAACAGAAGTAGGTCAAGGAGCAAAGACTGCAATGATTCAAATAGGAGCAGAAGCCTTGGATATGGATTATAAAGATATTGTCTTAATTCATGAGAATACTTCCCTTATGCCAGATGCAGGTACTGCTGCGGCTACGAGACAAACATACAATACAGGTAATGCAGTAAGAATAGCATGTGAAAATATGAAAACTAAACTTATAGAACTGGCAAAAGATGAATTGGAATTAAATTCTACTGCAGGACTATTTGCCAAAGACGGCGTCATATATTTAGGAATATTTCCACAAAAGAGAATTTCCTATAAAGAATTAAGCGATAGATATAAAGATGAAACAATAAGAGTAAAAGGTTCATTTACTGCTCAAACTGTTAAGATGGATGAAGAAACAGGGCAAGGAGCTCCATATTGGCCATATACCTTCAATGCATGTATGGTACTAGTTGAAGTGGACATTCATACGGGCAGAGTTGAACTTCTTAAAGGAGCATTTGCTCAGGACGTTGGAAGATCAGTAAACCCTAGTCTTGTAAAGGGACAAATGGATGGCGGATTTGCCATGAGTCTTGGATATACACTATTTGAGGATTTAAATATTCAAGATGGAGTTATGAAAAACAAGAAGTTTTCAAAATACCTATTACCTACATCAATGGATATGATCGACATAGAAAACATTCTAATAGAAGATCCAGAATCTACAGCGCCTTATGGTGCTAAGGGAATAGGAGAACCTGTGACTATACCTATGGGTCCTGCAATCCTAAACGCAATATATGATGCAACAGGTGTAAGGGTATATGATTTACCAGTAACCCCTGAAAGATTGATGAAAGCCATAAGGGAAAGTGGAGAAAGTGAAGCTATTTGAAATACTAGGAATTAATTCAAATGAATCGAATATAATAGCAATAGTTGGAGGTGGAGGAAAGACTACAACACTGAGGATCCTGGCAACGGAATTAAAAAGTCTCGGTTTGAAGGTCTTGAATGCCACCTCTACTGGCATTTTTTGTCCTAAGAAAGATGAATATGACTCTCTGTTCATCGGGGACATTCCAGAGGACTTCATTCCTCCTAAAGGGACTATTACATATGTAGGACAAGTAAAGGAAGGAATAAAACTTAAACTTAAAAACATAGAATTTATTGATGAAATTATCACTAGATCCATATTCGATATAGTATTGATGGAGGCAGATGGATCAAAAGGATTACCAATCAAAGCACCGGATAATCACGAACCGGTAATCTCTAAACATACAAAAATGACTATAGGGATAATAGGATTAGATAGCCTTGGAACTAGAATAGATGAAGAAAATGTTCATAGACCTGAACTGCTAAAAAAGATTACCCAAGGCAATATAGTGGATATTGATACTATACTAGACCTAGTAAAACATGAAGAAGGCCTTTTTAAAAGTAGTAAAGGCAAAAAGATACTCATTTTAAATAAAGCAGATGATGAGGAAAGAATAAAGGCAGCAAGAATGATAAAAAAGGCTCTTTTCAATGATCAGCTAAAAGTAATAATTGCAGATATAAAAAGTGGCAATTATGATATAATGAGGTAAAAGGTATCCTTTGCTCCCACAAATGTTGGGTGCTTTTTAGGATGACTAGATGGTTTGACATAATTACCTACCTCATTGCGGTGGTGTGAAGTCTTGCTATGCAAGACCTCTGATATCTAAATATGACGAGGTGAAGATTTTTCACCTCGTTTAAATTTATTTAGCTCCCTGTCATTCCGACTGAAGCAAAGCGGAATGGAGGAATCTCCTCTTTTTGCCGTTTTCATACTTAGCTCTAGCAAGATATCGACACTGGCACTGTCATCCTGAGCGCTAGCGAAGGATCTCGGGTTTAATAACTTTAAAATTTAGAAGGTGAATACATTGATAAGCGGAATAATAATGGCCTCAGGCTTTTCAAAAAGAATGGGACAAAATAAACTCCTTATGGAAATTGAAGAAGAAAAGGTTATAGAAAGAGTAATCTTAGCGTGTAAGAATTCACTCTTAGACGAAATAATATTAATATATAGACTAGATGAAATCAAAGAAATAGGATTGAAACATAATCTTAAGACAATCCATAATCCAAATGCTATAAAAGGCCAATCAGAGGCAGTAAAACTTGGAGTGAAAACTTCCAAAGAAGAAAATGGACTTATGTTTCTTGTAGCTGATCAACCTTATTTGGATGCCAAAGTCATAAATACCATGGTCAAAGAATATGAAAAAGACCCAAATATGATAGTAGTACCTTACTATGATAATAGATTCGGCATGCCAATAATATTTTCACACCTATTTAGGGATGATCTCCTAAAGGTATCAGGAGATAAAGGCGGCAGAGAAATAATTCAAACAAATCCGGATTTAGTAAAGAAGATTTACTATGAAGATGAACTCTTAGGAGTTGATATAGATACTATAGAGGATTACAACCGTGTGTCATTCCGAACAGAGTGAAGAATCATAACCAACTGTCATTCCGAACGTAGTGAGGAATCTCGGGTTTTTTAATAAGGAGGAAAATATGCAATACAAAATAGAAACCAAGAATAACCACAGATTTATATACATCCCCGAATTAGTAGAGCTGGGACTAAACCATTGT
>CAZPZN010000032.1:0-17477 GCA_964590735.1 uncultured Tissierella sp. | reverse complement strand
AGAATAGAAGATGCTTTAGCAGCTACAAGAGCAGCTGTTGAAGAAGGTATAGTACCAGGTGGTGGTACAGTTCTAATAGACTCCATACCAGCTGTTGCTAAATTATTAGACAATGCACATGGAGATGAAAAGACTGGTATCAACATTATCGTAAGAGCATTAGAAGAACCAGTAAGACAAATTGCAACTAATGCAGGTCTTGAAGGTTCAGTAATAGTTGAAAAGGTTAAGGCAGCAGAAGTTGGAGTAGGTTTCAACGCATTGACTGAAGAATATGTAGATATGATTAAATCAGGTATTGTTGACCCAACTAAGGTAACTCGTTCAGCACTTCAAAATGCAGCAAGTGTTGCAGCTATGGTATTAACTACTGAAAGTGCAGTAGTAGATATTGAGAAGGAAGACCCAATGGCAGCTATGGGCGGCATGGGTGGTATGGGTGGAATGGGCGGTATGATGTAATAAGACCTCAAACCTATTGATTTCAACAGGATTGAGCTTGTAATCATCACATTAGCTATATTTTGCTAACATAAAAGCCTTTCATAAATTCATGGAATTTATGAAAGGCTTTTTTAATACTTTAATTTAATTATTATAATATGATAAACTAATTAAATTAAAGTGTGTTTTCATCTTTTAGGACTTCAATAAAAGCATCAACTACCTCAGGGTCATAGTGTATGTCCTTTAATCTTTCTAATTCATCCATTGCAGCCTGAGGGGTAATACCTTTTCGATAGGCTCTATCCGATGTCATTGCATCATAAGCATCAGCAACTGCAATTATTTTTGCCTCTATGAGTATTTCCTCATCTTTTAGACCATCAGGATAACCGGATCCATCTAGTCTTTCATGGTGTTGTCTGATTATCTTAGATAGACTTTCAAAATATGTGCTACTAACTAACTCTGCCCCCCAAGCAGAATGCTCCTTAATAAGATCAAATTCCTCATTAGTCAACTTGTCAGGTTTATTTAATACTTCATCAGGAACATTAACCTTGCCCATATCGTGGAACAATGCAGCAAACCCAATGTTCTCAATTTTCTCCTTTGACAATCTCATTTTATTGCCAATTTTTAAGCCATAATCCTTAACCCTCTGAATATGTCCATGGGTATATATATCTTTTTCTTCAACAGAATTGGCAAGAACCATTAATTCTTTAATAGTTGCACTTAAAAAGTGAAAAACAGGTTGAGTTGAAAAATATAATAATGTGACATCAGTTAGTGTAATAAATTGAATATGGTCATTAAGAGGATGTGTATAAAAATGATCACCACTTTTTAAGATGGTTTTAGAATCACCATAATCCAATTCTAATTGGCCTTCTAAGATATAAAAAAATTCCATCAATTCAACATGGTCCCCTGGTACTATCATAACAGTTTCATTAGGATTAACTTTTTGAAGCATTACCTCAGAACCGTCACCTTTTCCTAAAAGTCTTAACTCTCCTGAATTCTGTACGGAATTATCCAAAAAACTACCTTTCTTACCAATATGAATGCCATTCATTTTATCTGTCTCCTTTTAGCTTCATCTAAACTGTAATAAAGAGAAATTATCTAATCTAATTATAACTAAGCTAAGATACTTTTACCATGTTTTTTATAGTTAAAATAATATACTATTTTAAGTAATTAATGTGCAAAAAGGGCATTCATAGATACCCTTTTTGCATATTAATTAATTTCTTGAGTTTTATTATGCACTAAACTAGATTGATATACTAACCTTTAAATTAAAATCCTATTATTATTAGCGGATCTATAAGAACTGATTGGCCACCTATTTGGTATTCAACATACTCACATATTACTTCAATTCCAACCTTTGCAGCCTTTTTAACCATCTTATCTGCTAGTTTATTTGTTTCCTTTTCTAACTTCCAGATTAACTTGTTAAGGTCTTTTTCATAATGCTTATCATTCTCATCTAATTCCTGGACATCTTCAATAGCTTCCTCAATAAGTTCTTCAATTTCTTCATTTGATTTCTCAACTTCTTCCATAATCCAAAGGTAATCCTCTTTGGCTGCAAAGGATGCAGGTACGAACAATGATATAACCAATACAACAGTTAAGGCACTACAAATTAGCTTTTTCATTTGCTCCTCCTTTTTCCCATTTATCTCAAAAAATAAAAAACTGTATGCCAGGGCATACAGTTATATTTTCCGTATATTCTTCGGCAACCCGGCTGTCGTAGTTATGAACTTTAGACCCGTAGCTTTGCGTCCTTGGCTTTCACCAAGTTTGCTATTATCGGAGATAATGAGATATTTATTTGTTTATTTAATTATACCCCAGTTATTGGAGGTACTCAAGACTAATCTAGTATTTATGGTAATTTATTCAATTAATTTACTCTATTTCTTGGCTCTTGTTCATTTAAAGCATCTATAATGTTATTTGCTGCTATTTCAGCCATTGCCCCTCTTGCCTCATAGGTAGCATTACCTATGTGAGGTGTCATTAAAATGTTGTCCAACTTTTCAAGACCTTTAACTATCTTTGGCTCGAACTCAAAAACATCCAATGCAGCTCCTCGAATTATATTGTTTTCTAATGCATTTAGCAATGCCTTTTCATCTACAACAGGACCACGTGAAGCATTTATTAAATATGCAGTTGACTTCATCCTATTAAATGTTTCCTCATTGAATAGGTGATAAGCTTCAGGATTATAGCTTAAGTTTAGAGAGATAAAGTCTGATTTTTCTATAAGCTCGTCCTTAGATACATACTTGAGCCCAAATTCTTCTTCTACTTCAGGAGCTAATTTACTTCTGTTGTTGTAGATTATATTCATATCAAAGGCCTTGGCTCTCTTTGCAATAGCTTTTCCTATATTGCCCATCCCAATAATTCCTAAGGTCTTACCGTAAAGCTCTGTGCCTAATTGATATAATGGAGACCAGCCTGTAAAGCTTCCTTCTCTCATTATTCTATCACCTTCAGCCATTCTTCTTGCGATTCCCAGTATCAAGCCTATTGTAAGCTCTGCAGTTGAAATAGTGGAAACTGCAGGTGTATTAGTTACAGGTATATTTAAACTCTTAGCAGTTTCTATATCTATATTGTCAAATCCTGCTCCATAATTTGCAATTATCTTTAAATTTGGGTTGGATTCAATAATCTCTTTATCAATCTTATCCGAAAGCAGGCAAAGAAGAGCGTCCTTTCCTTTGATTCCTTCAATTATCTGGTCTTTAGATAGTAATGTAATGTCATCGTGCATTGAAACTTCAAATTCCTTTGAAAGCATTTCGTGGGCTATCTCAGGGATTCTTCCAGAAATAAATATTTTTTTCATTAGATCACTCCTCAATTCATGAATTAGTATTAATACCATATTAGCATAAGTAAAGTTATTAGTAAAATTCATTAGATTTTGTTAGTGGCTATCTTATAGCCAGTTATTGGAATAATTCAAAAATTACTAGTATATTAAAGCTAGAAAGCAGACCTCTTGGATGGGGATAGATATATATTTGTCAGCAGCTTCAAGCTTGTGATATAATAATCATTAAATATACATATAATTGGAGGAGACAAAACTAGATGGCAGGAAATAGAGAAATTTGTACAACAAATAAGGTAGATTACTTATCAATTAGAAAAGCAATGAGTTCAGGAGCAAGAACTCTTGATGAATTAATTGAAACAGCAGGAGTTTGTGCTGAATGTGAAGGATGTAAAAGTGAATTAGAAGGAATACTTTCATCTGTTTGTGGATGTAAAAAGGTATCTTTAGAAGCTGTAGTTAATGCTGTTAAAAACGGTGCCGATACAGTAGAAAAAGTTGGACAAGTTACGGGCGCAGGAACTGGAGTAGATGAAGTGACTGGCGAAGAATGTGGAAAATGCAAGGTTCTTATCCAAAATATTATTGAACTAGGAAGATAATTAAGGGACCTATCATAAGTTAATTAGACTAATGATAGGTCCTTTTGATTCTATTTTATTATCTCCTAAGCATATGATATAGTAGGACAACTCCGAAACTTGAAATTTTAAGTAAATAATTCACAAAATCTTGATTTTCTAAAGATTCTATAATACTATATAAGATATATAAATAAATTTCATTACAATGGCAGATGTAAGTCTTTCTGGGAATAGGAAGGGGTTTAAAATGGATATTAAGCAGCTTAGAGCGTTTTTGTCAGTAGCAGAGCATCTCAATTTTACCAAAGCATCTGAAGATTTATATCAAACTCAATCATCGGTAAGTAAAATTATCAAGCAATTAGAGGATGAGTTAGATACTCAGTTATTCTATAGGGTTCCTAAGATTCAACTGACTGATACAGGTCATGAACTTTATAAGCAAGCCACACAACTTATCAAACTTACGGACAACATACCATTGGAAATTCAAAAACTTACAAAACTTAAAAAAGGTAATATTAAAATAGGTATTCCTCCTATTATAGGTGCGTCTTTTTTCCCTAGAATTATCGGGGAGTTTAAGAAATTGTACCCTAATATTGATATAAAGCTAATGGAAGCTGGTTCTAAGAGGATTGAAGAACAACTAGACCAAGGAGAGTTGGATATAGGAATATTGTGCTCCTTCCCAAGATACGGAGATAACTACGGTATGTTTCATTATATCAAGAGTCCCCTTTGTCTTGGAGTCCATGTAGAGAATCCCCTATCTAAAAAGAAAACGGTGAATTATAAGGAACTAAAAGATGAAGAGTTCATCTTATTTAATAAGGATTTTAGTCTATACGATTATATTATAGGTAGATGTATGGACAATGAGTTTGAACCTAAAGTAATATGTAATAGTGCACAGAGAGATTTTATAGTGGAAATGGTAGCTGCAAACTTAGGAGTTACCTTATTGCCACAAGTAATATGCTCTACTATTAGTAGACCAGAGATTAAATTTATCCCTTTAGAAGATCCTCCAATAAACCTAAACTTAATCATTATTTGGAGAAAGGATAGATATGTTTCATACGCAAGTAAAAAATGGCTTGAATTTGCAGCTTCCAAAAAGGATATCGAACTTCATTTAACATAGAAGAAAAGGAGGTCAGGCTTGAATTATTTACTTAGTAAGTAAAAAATTCAAGCCTGACCCCTATCTTTTAAACTAATACCAACCTCTTAGTTTCATTATACTTGCAATTCTCTTAACGGAATACATATAGGCCGCTTCTCTGAAGGTTACATTGTGTTTTTCCTTAGTTTCCCAAACATCGTTAAAAGCATTGATTAATGCAGTCTTTTCCTTTTCTAAAATAGCATCTTCTTCCCAATAGTAGCCTTGAAGGCTTTGTACCCATTCGAAATAAGATACTACCACTCCACCAGCATTTGTTAATATGTCAGGTGTTACGATTATGCCTCGTTCATTAAGTATCTCATCTGCTCTAGCACTTACTGGGCCATTTGCACCTTCACATACAAACTTAGCATTTAATACAGGGGCATTATCTTCATTAATAGCATTTTCCAAAGCAGCAGGAACCATTATGTCTACAGATAGTTTCCAAAATTCATCAAGAGAGATCTTCTTAGCTCCAGGGAAACCGGATAAATCTCTATTATTCTTGCTATATTCTATTAATTGGCCTACATCAAAGCCATCTTCATTATAAATAGCGTCTTTTCTCTTAGCAATGGAAACTACTTTAGCTCCTAAATTGTGTAAGGACAGAGCTGAAAGACTGCCAACATTTCCAAAACCTTGAACCGATACTCTTGCATTTTCTATATTCATTCCATTTTTCTTTAAAACTTCATTGGCAATAAGTGAAACTCCGTATCCTGTAGCTACTCCTCTACCTTTAGAGCCGCCCCATTCAACTGGTTTTCCAGTTATTACTCCTAGAGAGTGATTTCCGGTAATTTTAATATACTCATCAGTCATCCAAGCCATAACTTGTGCATTAGTATTAGTATCAGGGGCTGGAACGTCCACTTTTTCCCCAAGATATTTGTAGAGGCCTCTGATATAGCCCCTAGATAATCTTTCTAATTCACCTTCTGATAGAGTGTAAGGATCAACTGTAATACCACCTTTACCACCGCCATAAGGAAGACCAAGTACTGAGCACTTAATCGCCATCCATGCTGATAATGCCATTACTTCATCCCTATTTACTTGTGGATGAAATCTAATGCCACCTTTTGCAGGACCTGCAGCATCGTTGTAGACAGATCTGTATCCCTTAAATACCTTAAGGCTTCCATCATCCATCTTTACAGGGATAGAAATTTCTATAAGCCTTTGTGGCTCGCTTAGTAACTCATAAACGGCTTCATCTAATCCTAAATTATCACATGCAATTTTCATTTGTTTTCTGGCACTTTGTAAGGGATTTAAGTTCTCTTTAGTCATTATTATTCCTCCTTAAATATCAAAGGTAAACGCATAGCATTTACTTCACATATCACCTTGTTTTATTACAAATAGGAAAGTTCTACTTTGAATCTTCTGCCTACAATTGAACTTTCCGTCTGTGAGTAACAAGAAAAGCTACATATAACTATTTCTAGAAGCTTTTTTTAATACACGATAAAGATTGTAATTTATTAATTTATATCATAATATGTATTTATGAGAATGTAAAATTCATAAAACAACTAATAATCATTCCACCAGGGAATAGCGGAGGCAATTATGGACTTAAAACAGCTTAAAACCTTTATCTCGGTAGCAGACCACCTTAATTTCACAAAGGCGGCTGAAGAATTATTTATGACACAATCATCGGTAAGTAAACTTATAAGGTCTTTAGAAGATGAGCTGGGTGCACAATTATTTTATAGAAACCCAAAAACTGAGCTTACTGAAATAGGAGAGGCGATCTATAAGCAGGGATTTAATGTTCTAGCTTTATTGGATAATATACCCCTAGAAGTAGAAAACTATCAGGGTTTAAGCAAGGGGAAATTAAAAATTGGAATCCCTCCTTTAACTGGATCGTCTTTTTTTCCTAAGATAATTGCTGAATACAACACTATGTATCCAAATATTGAACTTTCCCTATTTGAAAGTGGATCAAAACAAATTGAACAAAGACTAGAGGAAGGCAAGCTGGATATTGGTATAATGGTTACTGACCCATCAAGAGACCATATATATAACTTTATGGAGTTTGTAAGAAGTCCTTTAATGGTACTTGTAAATGAAAATAGCAAATTGGCTAATGAAATCATGATAAAATTTAATGACCTTAGGGATGAAAAATTTGTCTTATTTCAGGAGGATTTTAAGCTTTATGATGATATAATAGAAAGGTGCAAGGAATCTTCCTTTGAACCATATATATTGTGTAAGAGCTCACAAAAAGAGTTTATAACCGAAATGGTTGCATCAAGCCTAGGAGTTGGCTTCTTGCCTGAAGTTATTTGTAAGGAGACAAATAAGAAGAATGTAAAATACATACCCTTAGAGGAACCAAGTATATATCTAGAGCTTTCCATAGCTTGGAGAAAGGATCGATACCTCACCCATGCCAGTAGGGAATGGATAAAATTTGCAGCTGAAAAACTAGGTGTATCTATTGAACTTAAGGGAGAAATAGTTTAAATTAATGTATAGGAAATGAGGTGTTTTGTTATTATAAAATATAATCATACAATTTATATCATGCTTTCACATAGTGGCTCAATGTTTTCTAGAGCCATTAAAAAATGCTCTAAAGACCCATATACTCATGTATCCATCGCCCTAGATGAACATCTATATGAACTATATAGCTTTGGAAGAATTAAACCATACAATCCCATTATAGGAGGCTTTGTCAAGGAGGATATTGTAAATGGAACCTATAGAAGATTTCCTGAGACAAAGTGTGCAATTTATTCCTTAGATATAAGCGATGAACAATATAGAAGGCTTAAAAAAGAACTTAATAAATTTAAAAGAGCAAGTAAACAATATAAGTATAATCTTATTGGAGTAGTAAGTGCAGCTTTTAATAAACCAATACATAGGCAACATAGCTATTTCTGTTCACAATTTGTATCTGAGATACTACAAAATAGTGGAATAAGGCTAATTGATAAGGATCCTGGGCTTACTTCACCAATGGATTTTAGTCGATGCAATGAGCTTCTATGTATATATGAAGGTGAACTAAAGGCTATTAGTAATGGTGGATTAAATAATCAAGTCTTTCTTGACATCAATGTTTAAATTTGATAAATTAGTAAGAAAAATTATTTAATATTTTGTCGAAAATTGTATAACATAAACAAAGAGGAGGAGTTATTTTGCAATTTGTTGGAGAAGGTTTAACATTTGATGATGTCCTATTGGTACCTTGCAAATCAGAGGTGCTTCCAAGAGAAACAAATACAGCTACCTATTTGACTAAGGAAATCAAACTAAATATACCTTTGATGAGTGCAGGAATGGATACTGTAACGGAATCTAGAATGGCTATAAGCATGGCAAGAGAAGGCGGAATTGGAATAATTCATAAAAACATGTCCATTGAAGCTCAAGCTATGGAAGTAGATAAGGTTAAGAGATCAGAGCACGGAGTAATAACTGATCCATTTTTTCTATCTCCGATTCATGATGTTTCAGATGCATTAGAATTGATGGAAAGGTATAGGATCTCTGGCGTTCCAATAACGGATGATAAGGGTGAACTAGTCGGAATTATCACTAATAGAGATATTAGATTTGAAAAAGAGGTTTCCAAAAAGATCGACGATGTAATGACTAAGGAAAACTTAGTTACGGCTAAGATGGGAATCTCAATGGATGATGCCCTTGACTTAATGAAGAGTCATAAAATTGAAAAACTTCCTCTTGTTGATGATGATTTTAATCTAACTGGATTAATCACTATAAAGGATATAGAAAAGAGTATTCAGTACCCAAATTCAGCTCGTGATAACAGAGGAAGACTCCTAGTAGGAGCTGCTGTTGGGATAACAGGAGATATGCTTGAAAGAGTAGATGCTCTAGTTAAGGCTGGTGCTGATGTTATAGTATTGGATACTGCTCATGGTCACTCCAAAAATGTATTAACTTCAATTACAAAAATAAAAGCAGAATATCCTAATTTACAAGTAATCGCAGGAAATGTTGCTACTAAGGAAGCTACTATAGATTTAATCGAAGCAGGAGCAGATGCGGTGAAAGTAGGTATTGGACCTGGATCCATCTGTACTACAAGAGTTGTAACAGGTATAGGAGTTCCACAAATAACTGCTATAATTAACTGTGCTGAAGGTGCAAGAAAGTACGGAGTTCCAATAATCGCAGATGGTGGTATTAAATTCTCTGGAGATATAACTAAGGCTATTGGAGCAGGAGCTAATGTTGTAATGGCTGGATCCTTATTTGCAGGAACAGAAGAGAGCCCTGGCGAAGACATAATGCTTGAGGGTAGGAGATATAAGACCTATAGAGGAATGGGTTCCCTAGGAGCAATGGATGCAGGCAGCGGAGATAGATACTTCCAAGAAAACACTAAAAAATACGTACCAGAAGGTGTTGAAGGAAGGGTTCATTATAAGGGACCTTTAGGAGAAATAATTTACCAGCTAATTGGTGGATTAAAATCAGGTATGGGATATACAGGCTCTAAGGATATAGAAGCCTTACACGAAAATGCTAGATTTATGAAGATCACATCAGCATCCCTAGTTGAAAATCATCCACATGATATACAAATCACTAAGGAATCACCAAACTATACAACCAAAAGATAATACTAAAACCACATTACCAGTAATGGATTAATGTGGTTTTCTAATTTTAGCATAATAGGGTGCCTAGATATAGATAATATAGATAGAGCCAATTTTAAGAATAATAGTCAAATGGTTTAATTTATATTAAGGAGGAGAGTAGATGAAAAAAGGCGTAATACCCTCATTGCTTGGTACTGCTGTAACAGGCGCTACCCTATATATGAATGGTCAAGATATAATGAAGAGAAGTAAAAGAAAGAACAACATAGAGTCAATGATAGCAACTGGATTATTAGGATTTGGTCTAGCCCATGTGGTACTTGGTGGGATTGATATGTTTAAGAAGTCTGAGTGATTTTAAGTGTTATAGGAAAAAGGATTGATTACTTACAGTAATCAATCCTTTTTAATTAAATAATCTCAGAGAAAATTATTTGGGTCAAGGTATTTCCGTATACTTGCAGTGATGATACAAATGTATCAAGGTCCATATAATATGACAAAACTAACTGAAATGTCAAACATCAATGATTTAAAAGCTATTTAGTGGATATAAAATAGTAGATACACAATAGTAAATGGAGGAATAAATATGGATTATGCAAGTGAATCACTAAAACTTCATGCAAAGCTTAAAGGTAAAATAGAAATAGTCTCTAAGTCACCACTAAACAGTATGGAACAATTATCCCTATTATATACACCGGGGGTTGCTCAACCTTGTTTAGAAATCCAAAAGGATATAAATAAAAGTTACGAATTAACAAGTCGTTGGAATATGTGTCTTGTAGTTACTGATGGTAGTGCAGTATTAGGACTAGGGGATATAGGACCTGAGGCAGGAATGCCTGTCATGGAAGGCAAATGTATTTTATTTAAGGAATTTGGAGATGTAGATGCATTTCCCCTTTGCATAAAGTCTAAGGATGTAGAGGAAATAGTTAATACAATTTACTTAATTTCAGGTAGCTTTGGAGGAGTTAATTTAGAAGACATATCTGCTCCCAGATGCTTTGAAATAGAAAAAAAGCTTAAAGAACGTTGTGATATTCCAATTTTCCATGATGACCAACATGGTACAGCAATTGTAACCCTTGCAGGGTTGACCAATGCCCTGAAAGTTGTTGGAAAGGACAAAAATGTAAATATAGTAATAAATGGTGCAGGATCTGCAGCTATTTCAATATCAAAACTTTTGTTGTCAGATGGATTTATAAACATTACTCTTTGCGATAGAAATGGTGCTATTTATGAAGGTAGAGAAAAGGGTATGAATCCTATAAAAGAGGAAATGTCTAAGCTAACAAACAAAGATAAAAATATTGGTTCCTTAGATAAGATTATTGTAGGAGCAGATGTATTTATTGGAGTTTCCTCACCAGGAGTTTTAACAAGTGATATGGTAAAGACAATGGCTGATAAAGCAATAGTTTTTGCTTGTGCTAATCCATCACCAGAGATATTTCCTGAAGATGCTAAAAAGGGTGGTGCAGTGGTTGTTTCAACTGGTAGATCTGATTATCCTAATCAAATAAACAATGTACTAGCTTTTCCTGGGGTTTTTAGAGGAGCATTTGACGTAAGGGCAAAGGATATAAATGAAGAAATGAAGATAGCAGCTGCCAAGGCATTAGCAGGATTAATATCCGATGATAAATTAAATCCCGAATATATAATTCCTGGGGCATTTGATTCTCGAATTAAAAATACTGTAGCAAATGCTGTGGCTAAGGCTGCTAGAGCTAGTGGAGTTGCAAGGATTTAACTAAAGATAAATGCAAAGATATAGTTGAGGTGTTAAAATGAAAAATATACTTCTATTATCAACAGGTGGTACAATTGCCTCTGGACAAGGGGACAATGGACTAGAACCACAACTTAAGGGAGGAGACTTACTTAATTATATAAGTGAACTAAATAGTAATTATAGCTTTCAATATGAAGATATTCTGAGTATGGATAGTTCCAATATTCAGCCTGAACAGTGGCAGCTAATTGCTAAAAAGGTATATGAATCCTTATATAAATATGATGGCATTATTATAACTCATGGCACCGATACCATGGGTTATACATCATCAGCATTAAGCTTTATGTTAAGAAACCTTAATAAAAGTGTTGTATTTACAGGATCTCAGCTACCAATAGATAATCCCAATACGGATGCCATATCCAATCTATGTACTGCTGTTGCTGCAATAGAGAATGATATCAAAGGGGTTACTGTTGCTTTCAACCGTAAGATTATTAATGGAACTCGTGCAGTAAAAGTGAGTACTATGGGCTTTGATGCCTTTGAATCTATTAATGCTAATTACATGGGTCAGATATTTGCAGATGGCATGCGTGTATATTCCTCTGGCACCTCTACTATTAACCCAAATATAGCTACAAGTTTAGAAAGTGAACTATGTACTGATGTCCTTACTATTAAATTACTTCCTGGGACTAAACCTGAAATCTTTGATGTAATATCAAATTTAGGCTATAGAGGAGTGGTTGTAGAAACTTTTGGAGTAGGTGGGATGCACTATGTCTATAGGGATCTATTGGAGAAGATTGAACTCTTAATAAGTAAAGGAATAGTGGTTGTAATTTGTAGTCAATGTCTATATGAACGTAGTGATTTATCCTTATATGAGGTAGGCAGGCGTATGCTAAATAAAGGGGTTATATCTGGAAGAGATATGACCACTGAGGCAATAGCTACAAAGCTAATGTGGGCCTTAGGCAAGACTTCCAAAATATCAGATATAGTCCAAATGTTTTCTACCAACTATGTTGGAGAAATTAAATTGTAAAAGAAATTGAAATGCAGGTTAAAAATCGAGATAAGAATCCTAATACCTCTTAGAAGGATTAGGATTTTTTTTACCAAGGGGTCGGTTCCTTTGGTTCTTATTTGACATATGTCACGAATTTAGTATAATTAAGGAGGATAGCCTTATTTAAATTATAGGGCTTTAATATTAATGATTTAGCGAAATGGGGTAAAACAAGTGGCTAGACCTAGAAAATGTAGAAAAGTCTGCGTGCTTCCTGAATCTGATTGCTTTGGACCTTTGGATTCAACTACAAATAAGGATCAACAAGTCATAATGTCTGTAGATGAATATGAAACCATAAGATTAATCGATCTAGAAGGAAAGACTCAAGAGGAATGCGCAGATAAAATGAAGATAGCTCGGACTACTGTCCAGGGCATATATATCAATGCTAGAAAGAAGATTGCCGATTCAATAGTCAATAGCAAATCCTTGAAGATAGAAGGTGGAGACTATAATCTTTGTAACGGAAGGCTAAAATGCAGCGATAATTATTGTAAATGGCTTACATAACTAAGTGAATTTGTATTAATGGGGTTTGGAAAAATATTAAATAATAATAACTTTTACTACATAATCATGTTATATGATAAAATATGCAATACATAAGTTTTGAAATATTCCACATGAACCCTAATATACATCCAAAAATTATTGTGTTATTATACATCCAAAATAGAAAGGTGATATAGATGAGAATAGGCTTAGATGTTGGGTCAACAACATTGAAATGCGTTGTTTTAGACGAAGATGATAAATTAGTATTCCATTCCTATGAACGACACTATTCACAGATTACTCAAAAGACAGCTTCCTTGTTGAAGCAAGTAAGGGATGAGTTTCCTGATAAGAAAGACTTTAGTATGTGTATATCAGGGTCAGCTGGAATGGGGATGGCAGAAACTTGTGGAATACCCTTTATCCAAGAGGTATATGCTACAAGAATAGCAGTAAAAAGGTTAATTCCATATTCAGATGTGGTAATTGAACTTGGTGGAGAAGATGCCAAGATATTATTCTTAACTAACGGGACAGAAGTAAGAATGAATGGATCCTGTGCTGGTGGTACAGGTGCTTTTATAGATCAGATGGCAACCTTATTAAATATAAGTTTAGTAGACATGAACGAAATGGCTAAGGACTATGAGAAGATATATACCATAGCATCCAGATGCGGTGTATTTGCTAAGTCAGATGTACAGCCCCTTCTAAATCAAGGAGCAAAGAAAAGCGATATCTCAGCAAGTATATTTGCAGCAGTGGTTAACCAAACTATTGCAGGCTTAGCGCAAGGTCGTGATATCAAGGGTCAAGTAGTATACCTTGGAGGACCCCTAACCTTCTTGTCCGAGCTAAGAAAAAGCTTTGATTACATATTAGATGTTAAAGGAATTTGCCCAGAGAATTCCCTATACTATGTTGCCCTTGGGGCAGCATTTACAGACCTTAGCAAGAAATTAGACATTGAAACTACCATAAAGGCAGTCGAATCCTATAAATCAACTTCAGGATATAACTCTACCATGACCTTGTTTGATGACCAAGATGATTATGATGAATTCTTTGCTAGACACGAAAAGGAAAGAATAGAGTATGTAGATCCTGAGAATTATAGTGGTGAGGCATATCTTGGAATAGATGCAGGTTCTACAACTGTAAAGGCAGCACTTATAAATAAAGATGAGGAAATACTTCTTTCTAGTTATTTACCTAATAGTGGAAACCCTGTGCCTATAATAAAGGGCTTTTTAGAAGACGTTTACGAAAAATATCCAAATATAAGGATCAAGTCCTCAGCAGTAACAGGATATGGTGAAGACATTATAAAAAATGCCTTTAAAGTAGACTTTGGAATAGTAGAAACCATAGCCCATTATACTGCTGCTAAAAAGTTCAAACCCGATGTTGATTTTATTATAGATATAGGCGGACAGGATATAAAATGCTTTAAGATAAGAAATGGAGTAATAGATAATATATTCCTAAATGAAGCCTGTTCCTCAGGCTGTGGATCATTTTTACAGACCTTTGCAGGCATATTAGAATACAAAATAGATGATTTTGCTAAACTAGGACTTCAATCCAAAAGACCCGTAGATCTAGGCTCAAGATGCACAGTCTTTATGAATTCCTCAGTTAAACAGGCTCAGAAGGACGGGGCAAGCATCGAAGATATTTCAGCGGGACTTTCCCTAAGCGTAGTTAAAAACGCTATCTACAAGGTAATAAGGGCAGCTTCAGCTGATAGTTTAGGAGAGAATATAGTAGTTCAAGGTGGAACATTCCACAATGATGTAGTACTAAGAGCCTTTGAGAAAGAAATAGGAAGAAATGTAATTAGACCAAATATCTCAGGAATTATGGGGGCCTATGGTGCAGCACTTTATTCTAAGACTAACCAAAATGCTGAAAGTTGCTTGATTAATAATGAAGAGTTACAATATTTCACCCATGAAGCAAAGCTAGTTAATTGCGGTTTATGTAACAATAACTGTAAGCTTACAGTAAATAAATTTGACAATAACCGTAAGTTCATAGGTGGTAATAGATGTGAAAGACCTATCGCTACAAAGACCAATAAGCCTAAGTACAATATCTTCGACTATAAATTATCCTTACTTCAAGGGTATAAACCTGTAAAAGGTAAACGAGGACAGATTGGAATCCCAATGGGGCTTAATATGTATGAGATGCTTCCATTTTGGCATACCTTCTTTACAGAGCTTGGATTTGAGGTCATAACATCTCCAACATCTAATAGAGAACTTTATTTAAAGGGCCAGAATACCATCCCATCGGATACGGTATGTTTCCCTGCTAAGCTAATCCATGGTCATATTGACTATCTATTGGAAAAAAAGGTGGAGACCATATTCTATCCATGCTTAACCTATAATATAGATGAAGAGAAGAGTGATAACCACTTCAATTGCCCTGTAGTGGCTTATTATCCTGAAGTAATAAAGGCTAATGTATCGGGAGTAGAACATGTAAGATTCATATACGATTACTTAGGGATTCATAGAGCAAAGGACTTTACTAAGAAGGTTCATAAGCTAATGGAAGAGAACTTTGGAAAGATTTCATTAAAGGAGATAAAGATGGCAGTAGATAAATCCTTTAAGGAATATGACTCATATATGAAAAAGGTCAAGGAAATGGGCAAGAATTATATAGAACTGGCTGAAGCCAATGATATGCACATCATAGTTTTAGCTGGAAGGCCTTATCATATAGACCCTGAGGTAAATCACGGAATTGCAAAACTTATAACTGAATTTGGAGTAGCTGTGGTATCAGAGGATGCAGTAAATCATCTAGTTGATAAATTCTCTGTGAATGTGTTAAATCAATGGACCTACCATGCAAGACTCTATTCCGCAGCAAGATATATAAAGACTAAGGCAAATATGGATTTAATCCAGTTAGTATCCTTTGGATGCGGTTTAGATGCCGTGACTACAGATGAAGTTCAGGGTATATTAGAATCTGAAGGAAAGATTTATACTCAGATTAAAATAGATGAGATTACTAATCTCGGTGCAGTAAAGATAAGAATTAGAAGTCTACTTGCAGCCATAGATCAAAGAAGAGAAGAGGTTGTTAGTTATGCCCAATGATATTAAAATAGTTGAATTCACAAAAGAGATGAAAAAGGACTATACCATATTGGTGCCGGATATGCTTCCAATACACTTCGCTATGCTTATGAAGGTTTTTAAAGCATACGGCTACAATATGGAGGTCCTTAAAAACAATAGTTCTAATTTAGTCAATGAAGGCCTTAAACTAGTACACAACGATACCTGTTACCCAGCTCTATTGGTAATAGGTCAGTTTATGGACGCCTTAAAAAGTGGAAAGTATGACTTAAACAAGGTAGCTCTTATGATCACACAAACCGGTGGTGGATGTAGAGCATCAAACTACATACATTTACTTAGAAAAGCTTTGAAAAAGGCTGGGATGGACCATATTCCAGTTATAAGCCTTAACTCATCGGGATTGGAAAAGAACTCTGGCTTTAAATACTCCCTCCCTATGTTAATAAAATCTGTGGCAGTAGTGGCTTATGGAGATCTATTGATGCTTTTAAACAATCAAGTTAGACCTTATGAGGTTAATAAGGGAGAAAGTGAGGCTTTGGTACATCTTTGGGTGCAAAAATTAAGCGATCAACTCAATCATAACAAGGGATTTAGCTTTAATGCTCTGAAAAGCAACATCAAAGAGATTACAAAATCCTTTGCTCATATAAATATGACAGATGAAAAGAAGGTAAAGGTAGGAATTGTTGGAGAGATCTACGTAAAATACTCCAGCCTTGGAAACAATGACTTAGAAGACTTCCTCCATGAAGAGGACTGCGAAATCATGGTACCAGGCCTTATGGGTTTTTTAATGTATTGTGTTGAAAATGGAGTAATAGACTCAACCCTTTACGGTGGAAAGCTTGTAAAGAGTAGGATAAACAAAGCAGCCAATGACTTCTTGATAAAAATTGAAGACACAATAATAGATTCAATAAAAGAGCATGATGTATTCACAGCCCCAACAGGCTTTAGACACTTAAAAACCTTAGGTGATAAGGTAATAGGTCTGGGAAGTAAAATGGGTGAAGGATGGCTACTCCCTGCAGAAATCATGGAGCTAATCCAGCTAGGATATGAAAATGTAATCTGCGCTCAGCCCTTTGGCTGTCTGCCAAATCATATAATCGGTAAAGGTCTAATCAGGAAAATCAAGGGAATCCATGATGATTCCAATATAGTCCCAATAGACTACGACCCAAGTGCAACCAGGGTAAACCAAGAGAACAGAATTAAACTAATGCTTGCAGTTGCCAAAGAAAAACTTCAAACAGAAAAAATGCTTGAAGAACATATGAAATTTGCAGATTTAATAGAGCAAAAGAAACTAAGATTGGCAGCAGAAGAGTAACTAAAAAAACTTCTTATCATGATG